>NZ_JBSTYK010000008.1:0-236783 GCF_054052485.1 Aeromonas intestinalis | reverse complement strand
CGAGCCCTGAGATGAGTCATCCCTGACCCCTTGAGGGTCCTAAAGGGCCGTTGGAGACCACAACGTTGATAGGTGGGGTGTGTAAGCGCGGTGACGTGTTGAGCTAACCCATACTAATTACCCGTGAGGCTTAACCATACAACACCCAAGAAGTGTTCGAAGGCTTGTAGCAAGTGCATGAACTACTCAAATTCAGTGATAGCGACAGAGCATATTAGCTAAGTCGTTATTCACGTCAGCTTTTCGGATTGAAGAATTTGCCTGGCGGCCATAGCGCCGTGGAACCACCTGATCCCATGCCGAACTCAGAAGTGAAACGCGGTAGCGCCGATGGTAGTGTGGCATTCGCCATGCGAGAGTAGGACACTGCCAGGCACCCAATTGAAGAAGCCCGCTCATCTGAGCGGGCTTTTTATTGGCTGAAATTCATGCCTGTCCCTCTTATCTTCTTCTCACTGCTCCAGTCTGGCTGGATTGCTGATTTCTTTCTCACAACCGTACCGCGCGGAACTGGATGGGGTTGTATCTGCACCATAACTCGGTAGAGTAAGGGGCATTCAGGGCTGTCCGTACCATGCTTTCATCTTCCCTCTGGTGCAGCTCGACCCGATCCGTTTTCATTCACCTTCAGTCAGTGGTATCGATATGGAACAAGTAAACAAGTCTAGCTTCAACGATGTGTTGGAATATGTGCGTATGTCCCGTCGCCAGAACAAGCTCAAGCGCGAGATCGTCGACAACGAGAAGAAGATCCGTGACAACCAGAAACGTGTACTGCTGCTCGACAACCTGAGTGACTATATCAAACCGGGGATGAGCATCGATGATGTCCAAGCCATCATCGCCAACATGCGTGCCGATTACGAAGAGCGGGTTGATGATCACATCATCAAGAATGCCGAGCTCTCCAAGGAGCGCAAAGAGTTGAGCACCAGACTCAAGGGTATGAGCTCCAGCAAGTAAGAGTATTTACCTTCTCAAAACACCGGCTTGTAGCCGGTGTTTTGCATCTGGGCATCAGCTCGGATCTCTTTGCATACCGAAACAATCGACTCCCATTTTCATAATCGCCCTGTTAACATCTCTTCAAAGCGGTCAATAGTTTTCAAGCCCTTGACTTGAAACGACTAAGCTTGAATGAAATACAATAAATTGCGCAACCATGGTGGGGCTGATATGGGCGCATCAAAACAGACGGATTTGAAGACAGTGGCATCTCGGGATTCATCCGTACCGCATGCGGACGGGCAACAAAAGCGTAAACGTCGTTCCTGGTGGCGTTGGCTGTTCTGCTTCATCTTCTTGCTGTGCCTGGCGGTCGTCATCGCCTTGGTAGGCTATGAGATGAAGACTTCTCGCCTGCAGTCGCAGGAGATCTCTCATTACGCTGCCAAGCTGACCTATCAGCTTGAAGCCGGTCCCAGCAAGCAGATTATCTTCCCGGATGACGGCCCCTTCGACAAGCGGCTCGGCTATGTGTTGATGCCGATGATCCAGGAGCGGCTCATCCAGCGTGGCTATCAGGTATCTGAGCAGGTCCGTTTCTCCGATGCGCTCAACAACTATGCCAGCCATGGCTTCTTCGTCCCCTATACCGAGAAGGTGCAGGCCGGATTGACGCTGCATGACTGCCGTGCCGAGCCTTTCTATCAGTACAAATACCCGACCCACTACTACCCAGACTTCAACTCGATCCCGCCGCTGGTGATCCAGTCGCTGCTGTTCATCGAGAACCGGGATCTGCTGAGCAATGAGCAGCCGCTGGCCAACCCGGCGGTAGACTGGCCCCGTTTCGGCAAGGCGGCCCTGTCACAAGTCGGCAAGGCGCTGGACATGCAGGATCAATCCGCCGGTGGCAGTACGCTGGCGACCCAGGTCGAGAAGTATCGCCACTCCCCGGATGGGCTGACTCTTTCCCCGACCGAGAAGATCCGCCAGATGGTCTCTGCGAGCGTCCGTGCCTACCGGCTGGGCCCGGAGACCCTGGAGGCACGCAAGCTGGTCGCCTGGGCTTATCTCAACTCGGTACCGCTCTCCGCTGCGCCGGGCTACGGCGAGGTTCATGGTCTGGGGGACGGGCTCTGGGTCTGGTTCGGTGCCAATGTAGATGAAGTCAATCGTCTGCTGGATCCTGAGCGCAATCAGGATGCCACCCTTGCCGAACAGGGGTTGGCACTGCGCCAGGTCGTCTCCTTGATGATCGCTCATCGCCGCCCCTCCTACTATCTGGCACAAGGGCGAGAGGCGCTGTCGACCCTGACGGATAGCTACCTGCGTCTGTTCGTGCAGGAGGGAATGATTACACCGGCGCTGATGGAATCGGCGCTCAAGGCCAAGCTGGGATTCCGGGACTTCCTGCTGGCACCGGCGATCACGCGGGTCAACAACAACAAGGGGCTGCAGGTAGCACGTACCCGTCTGAGCCGTCAACTCGGGGTACAGCTCTACGATCTGGATCGCATGGATCTGACCGCAGATACCACTCTCAACATGCCGCTGCAAAACGAGATCTCCCGTTACCTGCAACAGCTGGCCGATCCCACTTTCGCGTCTCAGGTCGGTCTTTTTGGTGAGCGTTTGCTCTCGCCGGAGAAGACGGGGGACGTGAAGTACAGCTTTACCCTGTTTGAAAAGACGCCGGAAGGGGTGAAGGTGCGGGTGCAGACCGACAACACGGATCAGCCGTTCGACATCAACGAAGGCAGCAAGCTGGAGCTGGGCTCCACCGCCAAGCTGCGGGTGCTGACCACCTATCTGGAAATCGTCACCGAGCTGCACGACAGCTATGGGGAGATGCCGGCGGAGAACCTGCGCAAGATCGAAGTCTCCAATCAGGACAACATCAGTCGCTGGGCCATCGGCTATCTGATGACCGCCAAGGACAAGAGTCTGCCAGTCATGCTGGAGGCGGCGCTGGATCGCAAATACTCCGCCAGCCCCTATGAAGGCTTCTTCACCGGCGGTGGCATGCACACCTTCAACAATTTCCGCAAGGAGGACAACGGCCGCATTCCCTCTATCCGGGATGCGCTGCGCGAGTCCATCAACCTGCCCTTCGTGCGGCTGATGCGAGACATAGTGCGCTACAGCCTCTACAAGGAAGGCAATCGCGCCCAGTTGCTCAAGGATGACAAGGATCCACGTCGTACCGAATACCTTGCAAGGTTCGCCGACAAGGAAGGGCAGACCTATCTGCTGCGCTTCTGGCGCAAGTATCAGGGCAAGACTCCGGATGAGCGACTCGATACCTTCCTGGATGGCCTGAAGCCCAGCGCGGTGCGTCTCGCTGCTGTTCATCGCTATCTGATGCCGGAAGCCTCCCAGACAGACTTTGCGGCCTTCCTTGCCAAGCGGCTGCCGCGGGAGAAATTGATGGAGAAACGGATAGAACAGCTCTATACCAGCTATGGGCCAGGTAAGTATTCACTGCCGGATCAGGGCTATATCGCGCGGGTACACCCGCTGGAGCTGTGGCTGCTCTCCTACCTCAAGGAGTTCGACAAGGCGACCTTTGCCGACGCGGTGGCGGCCAGTCGCGACGAACGCCAGGAGGTCTACAGCTGGCTGTTCAAGACCCGGCATCGCAGCGCCCGGGATACCCGGATCCGCACCATGCTGGAGGTCGAGGCTTTCCTCGACATCCATCAGCGCTGGGCCAGGCTGGGTTATCCATTCGATCACCTAGTGCCGTCGCTGGCGACCGCCCTCGGTAGCTCGGGTGACCGACCGGCGGCCCTGGCCGAGCTGATGGGGATCATCCAGAATGGCGGGCTGAGGGCACCGACCCAACGCATCGAGTACCTGTCGTTTGCCAAGGATACCCCCTTTGCCACCGTGTTCGAACCGGCCAACGTGCAGGGTACCCGGGTGATGGCGCCCGAGGTGGCGAATGCCCTGCGCAATGCCCTGTCGAAAGTCGTGGAAGGGGGCACGGCACGGCGCATCGCCGGCGCCTTTGCCCTGCCGGACGGCACCATACTGCCGATGGGGGGCAAGACGGGAACCGGGGATAACCGGATAGAAACGGTGGGCCGCTATGGCAACGTGACCAGCTCCCTGGCCCGTAACCGTACTGCCACCTTCGTGTTCTACATCGGTGGCGATCACTTCGGCACCCTGACGGCCTACGTGCCGGGCAGCCAGTCCGACAAGTTCCGCTTCACCTCGGCGCTGCCGGTACAGGTGCTCAAGGGGATGGCACCGCTGCTGATGCCCTATCTGCAGCCAGGGACCCATACCCAGTGCATGGCAGGCAGCTGATGTCTGTGTTCAGAAGATAAAAAAACGGGGCCAGTTTGGCCCCGTTTTTTATCAGTCGGCGACGACTCCGGGTCGGCGCAGGTGAGTCATCACTCACAGCTGATCTTCGATCTCGCCGCGCAGGTACTGGTACATCTCGCGGAAGGCCACCGGCGGCTTGTTCAGCTCCCGCTCCTTGTTGGCGGTACGGATCAGCTGGCGCAGCTTCTGGCGATCCAGATCATGGAACTGGGCCATCAGCTCGTTGAGGGCGCTGTCTCCCTCGCTGATCAGCCGCTCGCGCCACTGCTCCAGCCGGTGCAGACGGGCATTCACGGTAGAGTGACGCATCTTGATGATGGTGAGTGCCTCGGCGATGGGCTCGATGTCCCGGCTGCGCATCAGTCGGCCGATGAACTGCAGGTGGCGGCGGAAGGATTCATCCTTCTTGGGTTTGAGTTTGCGACCCAGCTCGACGGCTTCTGCCAGTTCTTCGTCCAGCGGGAGCTTCTCCAGTTCGCTGTGGCTGAGGGAGACGATCTCTTCCCCCATCTTCTGCAGCGCTTCGGCATCGCGCTTGAGCTGGCTCTTGCTGGGACCCCAATCGTCCAGTTCGTTGTCGTCTTGATACTGACTCATCGGTCTCTTGATTCCTGTCATTCACGTTGGTGGATATGTTACCAGCTTCTCCCGCTGGGCGCAGGGGTCTGATATGCTTAGCCCCTTTCCTTTCTTCATACAGATGTGAGTTATGGACCAGCTAGATCAAATTCGCCAGGATCAAGCCCACCTCGAGGCCGTGGTGGCCGAGGCACTGGAGATCGCCAAAGGGCTGGGTGCCGGGCTTGCCGAAGTATCCATCAGCAAGCAGACCGGTCTGTCGGTGAATACCCGGGGCTGCGAGCTGGAAAGCATCGAATTCAACAAGGATGGGGCGCTCGGCATCGCCGTCTATCGGGATGGCTGCAAGGGCTCCTCGTCCACCACGGATCTCGGGAAGGCCGCCATTCGTGCCGCCGTCGAGGCGGCGATGGAGATTGCCCGTCACACCTCCCCCGATGACTGTGCCGGCCTCGCCGATGCGGAACTGCTGGCCTGGGACGCTCCGGATCTGCAACTGTGCCATTCTACCTTGCTGGATCCGCAACAGGGCATAGAGCTGGCCATCGAGTGCGAGCGGCTGGCGCTGGGGCGCGATGCCCGCATCAAGCACTCCGACGGTGGCAGCTTCTCCAGCCATCTGGGGGTCAAGGTCTATGGCAACAGCCACGGTTTCGTCAAAGGCTATGCGGCGTCCCGCAACTCCCTGAGCTGCGTGTTGATCGGCGAGCAGGATGGCGACATGCAGCGGGACTACGGCTACTCCTCCAGCCGTACCCTAGACGGGCTCTGGAGCCCCCAGCGCATTGCCGACGAGGCGGTGGCGCGTACCCTCTCTCGCCTCGGTGCCCGCAAGATCAGCACCCGCCAGGCGCCCGTGCTGTTCCACCCCGATACCGCCGCCGGTCTCTGGGGCCATCTGGTGATGGCCATCAGCGGTGGCAACCTCTATCGCAAGTCGAGCTTCCTGCTGGACAAACTCGGTGAGCAGGTGTTGCCGCAGTGGCTCAACATCCAGGAGTTCCCGCACCTGCTGGGGGGGCTCGCGAGCACGCCGTTCGACGGGGAGGGGGTGCGTACCACAGACATGGACATCGTCCGTGACGGCCGCCTGATGAGCTGGCTGCTCACCTCCTATTCGGCCCGCAAGCTGGGGCTGACCACCACGGGCCATGCCGGTGGCATCCACAACTGGCAGGTGTCGAACACGGGGCAGGACTTCCAGGGCATGCTCAGGGAGATGGGCACCGGCCTGCTGGTGACCGAGCTGATGGGGCAGGGCGTCAATATCGTCAATGGTGACTACTCCCGTGGCGCCGCCGGTTTCTGGGTGGAAAATGGTGAGATTGCCTATCCGGTAGAAGAGATCACCATCGCTGGCAATCTGGCCGATATGTTCCGCTCCATGGTGGCGGTGGGGACCGACGTGGATGAGCGTTCCAGCCTGCGAACCGGCTCCGTACTGGTCGAGCAGATGAAGCTGGCGGGCCACTGATCCCCCTTTCAGCCCCAAGCCGATGCGATGAAAAAGGCCCCCTCTTGTGAGGGGGCCTTTTCTATGTTCCGAGCCGGGAGTCGAACTTACTCCTTGATGCGCTCGATGCGGCCACTCAGGCCTTGCAGCTTGTGCTCGATGTCTTCATAGCCACGGTCGATGTGATAGATGCGCTCGACCATGGTGGTGCCTTCTGCGACGAAGCCGGCCAGTACCAGGCTGGCGGAGGCGCGCAGATCGGTGGCCATCACCTGGGCACCCTTGAGCTGCTCGGTGTCGCGGCAGATGGCGACATTGCCCTGCAGCTCGATGTCCGCGCCCATACGCACCAGTTCCGGCACGTGCATGAAGCGGTTCTCGAAGATGGTCTCGGTGACCATGCCGGTGCCCTTGGCGACCGCGTTCAGCACGGTGAACTGGGCCTGCATGTCGGTCGGGAAGGCCGGGTAGGGGGCCGTCTTGATGGTGACCGGCTTGAGGGTACGGCCGGTCATGTCCAGGCTGATCCAGTCTTCACCTTTCTCGATCAGGGCGCCTGCCTCTTCCAGTTTGACCAGTACGGCTTCCAGCAGGGCAGGATCCGTCTTGCGGCAGGTGATCTTGCCACCGGTGACGGCGGCGCCCACCAGGAAGGTTCCGGTCTCGATACGATCGGGCTGCACGCTGTAGCTGCCGCCATGCAGACGCTCGACCCCGTCGATGGTCAGGGTGTCGGTACCCGCGCCCTGAATGTTAGCTCCGAGCGCGTTGAGGAAGTTGGCCAGATCCACGACTTCCGGTTCACGGGCGGCGTTCTCGATCACGGTGCGGCCATCTGCCAGGGTGGCGGCCATCATCAGGTTCTCGGTACCGGTGACGGAGATCATGTCCATCAGGATATGGGCACCCTTGAGGCGACCATCGACGCGGGCCTTGATATAACCATCCTCGATGGCGATCTTGGCGCCCATCAGCTCCAGGCCGTGGACATGCAGATTGACCGGACGGGCACCGATGGCGCAGCCACCGGGAAGGGAGACGTCAGCCGCCCCGAAGCGGGCCGCCAGCGGACCCAGCGCCAGGATGGAGGCGCGCATGGTTTTCACCAGCTCGTAGGGAGCGACGTGGTTGTTCACGGCACCGGTCAGCACGGTCACGTTGCCGTTGACCTTGGTGCTGGCGCCCAGCATCTCCAGCAGCTTGAGGGTGGTACCCACGTCTTTCAGGCGCGGTACGTTGGATAGCTGGATCTCCTCATCACACAGCAGGGTGGCGAACAGGATCGGCAGGGCGGCGTTCTTGGCGCCGGAGATGGTCACTTCACCGGAAAGGGTGCAGGGGCCGGTGATCTTGAATTTGTCCATTTTTACTTCGTTACCAAATCAGGAGGGCAATAGGAATTTACGTTCGCGTTTCCATTCGGCATCGGTAAAAGCCTTGATGGAGAGAGCGTGGATGGCATTGCTGGCGATCTTGTCCATCAGCGGGGCATAGATGGCCTGCTGCTTCTTGACCCGGCTCATGCCGTCAAACATGTCACCGACGGCGATCACCTGATAGTGACTACCGTCCCCTTTGACATGGACTTCGGACAATGGCAAGGCCTCAAGGAGTATCGCTTCAATTTCAGAGACTTGCATTATGCGTCCTCAGTTGTGAGCGGGGTTGATTGAAACAAATTGGCCACCCCGTACAGGTTGGCCAAGGTAAAGAAATCGTCGGAGGCGCCCACCAGTGTCGGCGTAGCGCCCCGGGCCAGCACGGCCTTGGCCCATTTGACCAGAAGCGCGAGTCCGGCGGAGTCCAGGGTGGTGATCTCGTCGAGGGCGAGCGTATCTTCCTGCCACCACTCGGCACGGCGCTGCCACAGGGCAATCACCTGTGGGGCCTGCAGCTCGCCCGCGAGCGTCATGACTTGATGACCAGCGGCTTGGCGTTGTGCTCGCGCAACTGGGCGATCACCGCATCGATGCCGTTCTGGCGAATGAGGCCACCGAGCTCGTTCTGCTTGGCAGAGAGCAGGCTGATCCCTTCGGCGACCATGTCAAAGGCCTTCCACTCGCCGGTCTTGTTGTTCTTGCGCAGCTTGAACTCGAGGAAGATATCCGGCTTGCCGGCCTCGGTCACGCTGACGTTGACGGCGGTGATGTTGTTGTCACCCACGGCCTTGCCCGGCTGCACCTTGACGGTTTGCTTGTCGAAGTGGGCGAGGGCATCGGCGTAGGAACTCACCATGTATTCGGTGAACACCTCGACGAAGGCATCACGCTGGGCCGGGGTGGTTTCCTTGATCTGGTTGCCGAGCACCTTGTAGGCGGCGAAGCGGTTGTCCACGTAGGGCAGCAGCTCCTCGCGGATGATGACCCTCAGGTGATCCGGGTTGCTCTTGATCTGAGCCTGATCGGCCTTGAGACGGGCAAAGGTCTGCTTGGCGGCTTGATCCACCAGGGCGTAAGGATCCGTGGCATTGGCCCCTGCGGCCTGAGTGGTCACGGAAAACAGCATGCTGGTCATCAGGCCCAGCAACAGGGCGATCTTCTTGAACATGGTTACTCCTTGCTTGCAGGCGGATTGGTGGCCGGAGACGACTGGCTGTAGAGGAATTTGCCAATCAGATCTTCCAGCACTATGGCTGATTTGGTGTCTGCGATCATGTCGCCATCCTTGAGCATGCTGGTGCCCATGTCTTCATCGCTGAAACCCGGTGCCAGGCCGATGTACTGCTCGCCGAGCAGGCCGGAAGTCAGGATGGAGAGAGTGCTGGTATCGGCAAACTCACCGGCCTCTTTTTGCATCAGCAGGGAGACGACGGGCACCTGGGTCTTGGCATCCAGCTCGATGCTGCTGACCCGACCGACGACGACACCGCCGACCTTGACCGGCGAGCGTACTTTCAGGCCGCCGATATTATCGAAATGGGCGCGCAGGGTATAGGTCTCTCCTTCCGGTTTGAAACTCAAACCCGCCACTTGCAGGGCCAATGCCAGAATGGCTGCGATGCCAGCCAGCATGAAGGCGCCAACCAGGAATTCTACTTTGCTGAACTTCATCTTTACCTTATCCAAACATGACTGCGGTGAGTATAAAATCCAGACCGAGCACGGCCAGGGATGAGTGGACCACGGTTCGGGTGGTCGCCTGACTGATCCCGGCCGAGGTCGGCTTGGCATCATAGCCATTGAAAAGCGCAATCCAGGTGACGACCAGCGCGAAGATCACGCTCTTGATGGCCCCCTGCATGATGTCATCCTGCCAGTCGACGGATGCCTGCATGGCGGACCAGAAACTGCCCTCGTCCACCCCCAGCAAGTCGACCCCGACCAGTTTGCCACCGAAGATGCCGATCAGGCTGAACATGAAGGCCAGCAACGGCATGCTGATGACCCCGGCCCAGAAACGGGGGGCCACCACCCGGCGCAGGGGATCCACCGCCATCATCTCGAGGCTCGAGAGCTGTTCGGTGGCCTTCATCAGGCCGATCTCGGCGGTCAGGGCGGAGCCGGCCCGACCGGCGAACAGCAGGGCGGTGACCACGGGGCCGAGTTCGCGCAGCAGCGAGAGGGAGACCAGGGGTCCCAGACTCTGCTCGGCGCCGAAATCCTTCAATACGTTATAGCCCTGCAACGAGAGCACCATGCCGATGAAGAGGCCGGACACCAAGATGATGGCGACGGATTGCACCCCCACCACATAGAGCTGCTGGATCAGCAGCGGGAAGTGCTTGCGTGGCTGGGGGCGACCGGCCAGGGCATGAAACAGCATGATAGTCGCACGGCCGATGGCGCTGATGAAACGCACACCGACCCGACCCAACTTGCTTACTTGGCTTATCAACATCACAGATCCTGTAGCAGGTCGCCTGCCGGAAAATGAAACGGAACAGGACCGTCAGGCAATCCACGCAGGAACTGCTCGACCTCGGGATTGCGCTCCTCGCGCAGCTGCGCCGGGGTGCCGTGTGCCACCACCTTGCGATTGGCGATGATATAGGCGTAGTCAGCGATACCGAGCACCTCTTTTACGTCGTGGGTGACGATGACGGAGGTGATGCCGAGGGCATCGTTCAGCTCCTTGATCAGCTTGACCAGCACCGCCATGGTGATGGGATCCTGACCCACGAAGGGCTCGTCATACATGATGAGGTCCGGATCCAGGGCGATGGCACGGGCCAGGGCGGCGCGGCGGGCCATGCCACCGGAAAGCTCGGAAGGCATCAGTTTGGCGGCGCCACGCAGTCCCACCGCCTGCAGCTTCATCATGACGATGGTGTGGATCAGCTCCTCCGGCAGGCCGGAATGCTCCCGCAGCGGAAACGCCACGTTGTCAAACACTGTCATGCCGGTGAACAGGGCGCCACTCTGAAACAGCATGCTCATCCGCTTGCGCACCTCGTAGAGACGGGAGCGGGAGAGGGTGGGGATGTCCTCCCCGTCAAACAGGATATGACCCGATTCCGGTTTCAACTGGCCACCGATCAGCCGCAGCAAGGTGGTCTTGCCGATGCCGCTCGGCCCCATGACGGCAGTGACCTTGCCACGGGGAATGGTCAGATTGATCCCGTCATACAGCAGCCTGTCTCCGTGGCTGAAAGTCAGGTCGGAGATGGTGATCAGGTCATTGTTCAAACAATTGTCCATCCGGTATAAAAGAAGAGCGAATTTTATGGGCTAGTCTAGGTCTAAGCAACATCAAGGAACAACTATTGAGCGCAGATCGGCCCCAAAAACGCGACAGTTTTATGTAACAAGGTGCGTCAGCAAGTGGGTACCCCGCATCCGATTCGCTTATCTCGGCAGACTTTTTTATAATCCCGCAGCAAATTTCGGTCCGGAGCCGTGCCTTTATGTCTGTAAAGTCTGAAAAAGTGTCTGAACTGTTCGATTTTCGTCGCAGTGCCCGTGCGGTGCTGGACATTGAAAAACAAGCGATTGATGGACTCTACCAGTACCTCGACGAGCACTTCGTGAAGGCGTGCGAGATGGTGCTGCGCTGCGGCGGCAAGATAGTGGTCACCGGCATGGGCAAGTCGGGTCATGTGGGCAACAAGATAGCCGCGACCCTGGCCAGCACGGGCACGCCCGCCTTCTTTCTGCACCCGGGTGAGGCCAGCCACGGCGATCTCGGGATGATCTCCGCCGGGGATCTCATCATCGCCATCTCCAACTCCGGCGAGAGCGACGAGATCCTGGCCCTGCTGCCGGTACTCAAGCGTCGCGGCATTCCGCTCATCTGCATGACCGGCAACCCGGCCTCGACCATGGCCAAGGAAGCCAACGTGCACCTGTGCATCCGGGTCGAGCAGGAGGCCTGCCCCCTCGGTCTGGCCCCCACGTCCAGCACCACGGCGACCCTGGTGATGGGAGATGCCCTGGCGGTGGCCTTGCTGGAGGCCCGCGGCTTCACCGCCGACGACTTCGCGCTGTCTCATCCGGGCGGTTCCCTCGGCAAGCGGCTGCTGCTGCGGGTCGGCGATCTGATGCACGGTGGCGAGCTGTTGCCCAAGGTCGGGATCGATGCCACCATCAGCCAGGCCCTGCTGGAAGTGAGCCGCAAGGGGCTCGGCATGACGGCGGTGGTGGATGAGCTGGGCCTGCTGGCCGGTCTCTTCACCGATGGCGACCTGCGCCGGATCCTGGATTTGCAGGTGGACATCCATCACACCTCTATCGCCAAGGTGATGACGGTCAACTGTGTTACCGTAGGGCCAGAGATGATGGCGGCCGAGGCCGTCAAGCTGATGGAAACCAGAAAGATTAACGGATTGCTGGTGGTGGATGGGGAGCGGCGGCCGCTGGGTGCCTTCAACATGCACGACCTGCTGAAAGCCGGGGTGATTTGATGCAAGATGTACCGACCCTCTATGGTCCGGTGACGCGCAGCCAGTTCGAGAAGGCGGCGCAGATCCGCCTGCTGGTGTGCGATGTGGACGGGGTGCTCTCCAACGGCTTCATCTACATGGGAAATAACGGCGAAGAGCTGAAGACCTTCTGCACCCGGGACGGGGCAGGCATGCGTGCCCTGCTCAATGCCGGGCTGGAGATTGCCATCATCACCGGGCGCAATTCCCGCATCGTCAGCGATCGGATGAAGAGCCTGGGGGTGCAGCACCTGGTGCAGGGGGCGGATCAGAAGCTGCCCCATTTCGAGGCCCTGCTGGCCAAGCTGGGGCTCGATGCCTCCCAGGCGGCCTATATGGGGGATGACACCATCGATCTGCCGGTGATGCAGGCCTGTGGCCTCGGCATCGCAGTGGCAGATGCTCACCCGCGGGTATTGGCCTGTGCCGACCTGGTCACCCGGCTGGGGGGGGGCGTCGGGGCGGTGCGGGAGGTGTGCGATCTGATCCTGCAAGCCCAGGGGCTCGCCGATGAGTTGCCCGAGGCGTCGCGATGAAGCAGACTATTCTGTTCTTCCTGCTTTTCCTGGCGGCATTGGCTGCCTGGCAGCTGGGTGACATCGACTTGGCCCCGGATTCCATCACCAAGGTAGAGAATTATCAGCCCGATTTCACCGCCAGGAATCTGGTCACCACCCGCTTTGACGAGCAGGGCAAGCGGACCGAGCGGCTGGAGTCGGAGTTTGCCGAGTATTTCCAGATCCTCGAGCAGGCGACCTTCAACAAGCCGGTCATCTACCTGTACGACGACAAGGGTGAGGCCGAGTGGAAGGTGACGGCGGAGACCGGCGTACTCAATACCGATGACAACGTGATCCTGCGGGACAAGGTGCATCTGGATGGCCTGTTGCCGACCTCCTTCATCTCCAGCATGGATACCCAGTATCTGGAGATGGACATGGTGACTCAGGACGTGAGAAGCAACCAGCACATCCGCATTCAGGGCCAGGAATTCCAGACCGAGGGCGTAGGCCTCAAGGGTCACCTGGAACGTAAATATTTCGAATTACTGGATAAAGGCCATGCCATTTATTTCAATGAAAAACGCTAATCTGGTCTTCGTGGCCCTGCTGCTGTGCGGCGCGGCCAACGCCAAAGAGTCCGACTTCACCGAAAAGGTCTATGTGGACGCGGTCAAGCAGGTGGCCGAGATGCAGGACAACCGTGTCACCTTCAGCGAAGACGTCATCATCACCCAGGGCACCATCAAGATTAAGGCCGACAAGGTGGTGGTGATCCGCTCCGGCGAGAAGGGTGCCGAGGTGATGACCGCCTATGGCAGCCCGGCCACCTTCTTCCAGATCCTGGACAACGGCAAGCCGGTCAACGCCCATGGCAACAGCATCCGTTACGAGCTGAAGAACCGTCTGGTGACCATCACCGGCAACGGCCAGCTCAAGCAGGAAGACAGCCAGGTCAATGGCGACCTCATCCGCTACGACATCGTCAAACAGAAAATGATCGCCGAGAGCAAGGGGCCGACCCAGCGCGTCAAGACGGTGTTCCTGCCGGATCAGGTCGAGAATTTCGACAAGCCCGCCGAACAGAAGAAGTAGGAAACAACAGTCATGGCAGTGTTAAAAGCAGTGGGCTTGCAGAAGAGCTACAAGCGTCGCATGGTGGTCAGTGACGTCAGCCTGGAAGTGGGCACCGGCCAGATCGTGGGGCTGCTTGGCCCGAACGGAGCTGGCAAGACCACCTCCTTCTACATGATAGTGGGGCTGGTGCAGCGGGATGCCGGGCTCATCACCATCGACGATCAGGATATCAGCCTGCAGCCCATGCACATCCGTGCGCGCAACGGCATCGGTTACCTGCCTCAGGAAGCCTCCATCTTCCGCCGTCTGTCGGTGTTCGACAACCTGATGGGGGTCATGCAGACCCGCAAGGGATTGAGCAGCGAGGAGCGGGAGGACAAGGTCGAGCAACTGCTGGAAGAGTTCAACATCACCCACATCCGTGACAGCCTGGGTCAGAGCCTGTCAGGGGGGGAGCGCCGCCGGGTCGAGATCGCCCGGGCGCTGGCGGCAGAGCCGAGATTTATTCTGCTGGATGAGCCTTTTGCAGGGGTTGATCCCATTTCTGTCATCGATATCAAAAAGATCATCCAGCATCTGAAGGAACGTGGGCTGGGTGTGCTGATCACCGATCACAACGTTCGCGAGACCCTGGATGTGTGTGAGAAGGCCTATATCGTCAGCCACGGCAAGATGATTGCCGAGGGCGCACCGGTGGATATCCTCGCCGATGAGCAGGTCAAGCGCGTCTATTTGGGCGATCAATTCAGTCTATAGTAAGGGGGCATTCCCTCATTTTTGTTAGGTGACTGCCTCGCTGAACATAAGGATATCCCGACGTAGATGAAGCCGACATTACAGTTGCGTCTCGGTCAGTCCCTGACCATGACGCCACAATTACAACAAGCGATTCGTCTGCTCCAGCTTTCCACGCTGGAACTCCAGCAGGAAATTCAGCAAGCGCTCGACAACAACCCCTTGCTGGAGCAAGAGGAGAGCGAGGCGCAGGAAACCAGTCCGGTCGAAGTGGCCGATGCCAGTCAGCTGGATTCCAGTGACGCCATGGCGCAGGACAAGATGCCGGACGAGCTGCCCGTCGATACCACCTGGGACGAGGTCTACTCCGCCGGGACGGCCCAGAGCGCTGGCCCCATCCACGATGGAGAGGAGAGCGTCTATCAGGGGGAAACCACCGAGAACCTGCAGGACTATCTGTTGTGGCAGATGCGGCTGACGCCGTTCAGCGATCTGGATGCCGCCATCGCCCTCGCCATCATCGATGCCATCGACGAATCCGGTTATCTGACGGTTTCTCTCGAGGATATTCAGGCTGCAGTCAGCAGTGACGAGGTAGAAGTGGAACTGGATGAGGTCGAGGCCGTGCTCAAGCGGGTGCAGCATTTCGATCCGCTCGGCATCGCCGCCCGCTCCGTGCAGGAGTGCCTGCTGATCCAGCTTGGCCAGTATCCCTCCGATCTGCCCTGGCTCAACGAGGCACGGGAAGTGATCAGCGAGCACATGGATCTGCTTGGCAATCGTGACTATCGCACCCTGGCGCGCAAGACCCGGCTCAAGGAGAGCGACCTCAAGGAGGTGCTGGACCTTATCCAGCAGCTGGAACCCAGACCCGGCAACGGCGTCATCCAGAGCGAATCCCAATACGTGATCCCGGACGTGTCCGTGGTCAAGAAAGGCAGCAAGTGGGTGGTGGAGCTCAACCCGGATTCGGCGCCGCGCATTCGCGTCAACGAGACCTATGCGGCCATGGCCCGCAACGCGCGCAGCAGCACGGATACCCAGTTCATCCGCTCCCACCTGCAGGAAGCGAAGTGGTTCATCAAGAGCCTGGAGAGTCGTAACGACACCCTGCTCAAGGTGGCCAGCTGTATCGTCGAGCAGCAGCAGGGATTCTTCGAATATGGGGAAGAGGCCATGAAACCCATGGTGCTCAACGACATCGCCGAGGCGGTGGAGATGCATGAATCGACCATCTCGCGGGTGACGACCCAGAAGTACATGCATACGCCCCGTGGCATCTTTGAACTGAAGTTTTTTTTCTCCAGTCACGTGAATACGGAAGGAGGAGGAGAGTGCTCATCGACCGCTATTCGCGCCTTGATCAAGAAGCTGGTGACGGCGGAAAACCCCGCCAAGCCGCTTAGTGATAGCAAGATCGCGGATTTGCTGGCCGAACAGGGTATTATGGTGGCGAGACGCACGATCGCAAAGTACCGTGAATCCTTGTTGATCCCGCCATCCAATCAGCGCAAACGCCTGGTTTAGGCAAACAAAAGGAAGACGTTATGCAAATTAACCTGACCGGACACCATGTCGAGATTACCGAAGCTCTGCGTGATTATGTGAACAACAAATTTGCCAAACTCGAGCGTCACTTTGACCATATCAACAACGTGCATGTGGTGTTGAGCGTCGAAAAACTGAACCAGATTGCCGAAGCCAAGCTGCATGTCAGCGGCGGTGAGGTGTTCGCCAACTCGGAGCATGCCGACATGTATGCTGCGATTGATACCCTGCTTGATAAACTGGACAGACAGATCATCAAGCACAAAGATAAATTAAATCAAAAATAACTATGCAACTTGAACACATACTGAGTCGGGACTGCACCAAGAGTGCGGTCCCCTGTACCAGCAAGAAACGCGCTCTCGAGATCATCAGTGAACTGGCTGCAGAGCGCCTCGGCACCTCCCGTCAGGTGTTGTTTGAAAGCCTGCTGGCGCGGGAAAAAATGGGCAGTACCGGGATCGGTGCCGGTATTGCCATTCCGCATGGCCGTATTGACGATGCCTTTGCGCCGACTGCTGTGCTGATGACCTTCTCCGAACCCATCCCTTTCGACTCGATTGACAATCAACCGGTTGACCTGCTCTTTGCATTGCTGGTGCCGGAAAGCGAGTGCAAGCAGCATCTCAAGACCCTTTCCCTGATGGCATCCAAGTTGGGTGACAAGGCCGTCTGCCGCCAGTTGCGTCAGGCGACCAGTGACGAAGAACTCTATCAGATCATGACCTCGGCCTGATGCCGGACAAGGCACAGCCAGGTTGGCGTGGGGGGACAAGATGCAATTAATCGTGGTAAGCGGTCGCTCGGGCTCCGGCAAGACGGTAGCCCTGCGGGTGCTGGAAGATCTGGGGTATTACTGCGTAGACAATCTGCCGGTCAATCTGTTGCCCCAGTTGATCGTCTCGGTGGAGAGTCAGTATGACAAGCTGGCGGTCAGCATCGACGTGCGCAACCTGCCCACCGAGCCGGATAGGCTGGAGAATCTGCTGGCCCAGGTACGCAGCGAGGGGCGGGTGGAGTTTTCCAGCTTCTTCTTCGACGCCGACAACACTACCCTGCTCAAGCGCTATGGCGAGAGTCGCCGGTTGCACCCCCTCTCTCGCAACAAGCTGTCGCTGGACGAGGCCATCCGGGAGGAGACCCACCTGCTGGCGCCCCTCTCTTCCAGTGCCGACCTGCGCATCGACACCACCAACCTCAGCATTCACGATCTCAGCGAGCTCATCAAAACCCGGGTGCTCGGCAAGAAAGAGAACGAGCTGGTGCTGGTGTTTGAATCATTCGGCTTCAAGTACGGCATCCCCAAGGATGCAGACTTCGTGTTCGATGCCCGTTTTCTGCCAAATCCCCACTGGATCCCAGAACTCAAGCCTTTCACCGGCCGGGATGAACCTGTGGCGAACTACCTCTCCAGCCAGACGGACGTCATGCTGTTCATCCAGCAGATCGAGAACATGCTGGGCACCTGGTTGCCCCATCTGGAGCGAAACAACCGCAGCTATGTGACCGTGGGGATCGGTTGCACCGGTGGCCAGCATCGCTCGGTGTTCATCGCCGAACGGTTGGCGAGCGCGTTTCGCCTGCTCGGCAAGAACGTGCAGATCCGCCACCGCACCCTGGACAAGCGCTCGGCGCAGGTCTGACAGCTCAGAAGGATGCACAGATGACCGTTTCCGCCTCGGTAGAAGTCAAAAACAAGCTGGGCATCCATGCCAGACCGGCCATGATGCTGTTCGAACTGGTACAGGGCTTCGATGCCCATGTCCTGCTGCGCAACGAAGACGGGGTCGAGGCCGACGCGGACAGCGTGATCGGCCTGCTGATGCTGGACTCTGCCCAGGGCAAACAGGTTGAAGTGCAGGTGGAAGGACCGGAGGAGACGGAAGCCCTGGCCGCGGTGGTGGCGCTGTTCACCTCGGGCTTCAACGAAGAGTAGGCGCCCTCTGACTAGGCGCCGGTACGAGCCAGTGCCTTGAAACCGGCGAAACTGCGACAGGCCAGCAAATTCTTGCTGGCTTTTTCGTTCATCAGGGTCAGGAAGAGATCGTAGAGGCCCATGGCCTCCTCATAGTCCGCCTTGGCGATGGCCAGCAGGAAGATGAGGGTGGCAGTCTCGCCATTGCCCCAGTCGATGCCCTGGGGGGCCAGCACCGTGTAGACCAGGGTGCGCCTGGCCAGCAGGCCGAGGGAGTGGGGCAGGGCTATGCCGTCTCCCAACATGGTGGAGACGATGCGCTCCCGCTCCTGCAAGGATCCCCTGAACCCCGTTTCCACCTGCTCTTCCCTCTCCAGCTGATCGCAGACCCGTTCGAACAGGGACGACTGGCTGATGGGTTCATCGATCACCATGAAATGGTCGGCGTCAAAGTACTTGTCGAGCAGGTAGGGGCGGGTGCGATCGACCAGTACCAGCTTGCCGAGCTGCTCCAGCTGGTATTGGGCCGGGAAGGGGGCCACCTGCACCACGGGCACATTCTTCTCGCTCACCTTGACCGTGCTTATCACGAAATCCTGCTCGATCCGCGAGAGCCCCTCGTAGTCCCGCACGGATTCCAAGCTGGTCAGTTGCAACTGGGGGTATTCCCGCTTGATCCGCGCCTCCAGTACCCGGAAGGTGGCATTGCCGGCATCGCACAGCAGCAACGCCTGGGGGCGGCGGCTATAGCCGATGTCATAGTGGCGCTCGAGTCCGACGCCGATATGGATCACCAGGTAGCCTATCTCGTGATGGGTCAGATGATAGGGCGTCTGCCTGATCCACTCGGAGATGGCGGCGAGGGTGATGTCATAGGCGAGGGGATAGTACTGCTTGATGTGATCCGCCAGCGGGTTGTCGCTGCCTATCTGGTATTTGATCCGCAGCAACATGGCGCTGATGTGGGTAAGCAGGTCGGCGTGCAACTGGTCGTCGTGGCGCAAGTCATAGGGATAGTGTCCGTGGATGTAATCCAGCAGGTGCGCCACCAGGTGGGCACTTTCGGCCGTCATGGTCGGGCTGAGCTGCGGGGTATCGGCGATGAGGCGAGCCTGGATCTGGATGGCGAGACACAGCAGCTCCGGCTCTCCCGGTGCGGTCAATGTGGGCAGCTCATCATAGATGTCGCGGGCCACGGCGGTGAGGGGGGCGGTCAGATCCTCGCTGCTAAAGGTCAGCAGCTCATGACCCGCCGCCTGGCGAAGCAGGGCCACGGCGCAATAGATGGTGAGCTGCTGCAGACTCTCGTCGGCCAGCCTGAGCTGATGGCGACCCAGCTGGGCGTGGATCCGGTTACCGATGATTTCCAAAGTCTTGCTGGGACAGAGGTTGGGCAGCAAGCCCTGCAAGGGACTGTTGCGGCTCTGTTCCCGATAGAGCAACTGGGTGAGGCAGGCCCGGATGGCGGTCTCTTCCCCCTGAATGCGCATGCCGAGGCGGGGCTTGCTGTCGATGGTCAGGCCGAAATGGATCAGCCTCTCCCTCACTTCCGCCATGTCTCCCTGTAGCGCCGCCCGGCTCAGATACCAGGTATCGGCCAGCTCGTCGAGCTTGATCCCCTGCTCGGCGGTGAGCAGCAGCAACTGCAGATGCAGTACTCGCTCTCGGCTGGTGCGGGGCAGGCTGGCCTCCTGCTCCTGCGCCGCCAGCAGTTCGTCAAACAACCCCTGATTGTAAATCTTGAGTTGATAGCCGCTGCCGCGCTGGTGGATGAGGTGGGCGCCATGGGTGGCGATCAGCTCGTTCAGGGTCGCCACGTCGGTGCGCACCGTGCGGGTGGAGACATTGAGGCGACGGGCCAGCTCCTCCTGCGGCAAGGCCTCGGCGTGGAGCTGGGTCAGCAACTGATGGAGTCTGGGGTGGGGCAGCTTGGTCATGGGGGAAGGAGACTCCGATCGCGGGGGAGGAAAGGATGTTAACAATTGAATCATCAACAAGCCAGGCACCGGCCAGAGGTTGGACCGGTGCACTGTCAGGTCAGGGTAGCAGGCGTTTCACCGTGTCGAGCAGGGTGCGCACGTCGGCCGGGCGGGTCTGGCCTGCCTCGTCGATGATGGAGCTGTAGACGTGGGGGATCACCTTGTCGACCCCGGCGGTCAGTGCGATGTGGACTATCTCTTCGAAGTTGTCCAGATCGATGCCGCCGGTCGGTTCCAGCCAGAAGCCGTGGCGGGCGCAAGCCTCGGCCACCGCCTGATATTCATCCCGGCTCTTGAGCCCCCCCATGGGGAAGAACTTGACCGAGCTGCCCCCCATGTCCTTGAGCATGGCGATGGCGGTATCGACGGGCACGATGGCGTCGGCCTGACCGGCGCTGAGGGGCCCGGTGGAGATCTTGACCATGCCAGGAGTGCCGGTGGGGGAGACAAGGCCGTTGACCAGGCTCTGGGACTGGTCAAGTCGCGCCCGGCTGGCACCGACCCCGGTGAAGACCTGGTTGACATGCTGGGGCTGCAGCAGGCCGGCCAGCTCGGCGACCATGGCGGACTGGCGGGGATCCCCGGCGCCCAGCCCGATGGAGAGGGCGTTGTCGATGAGCGCGGCATACTCTTTCATGTCGGCGACGGCGGCAGGCACGTCCGGGTAGTTCTTGGAGAGCACGCCAACCAGCACGTGGCCCTCGGCCGCCTCGTAGACATCGACGGCATTCTGCTTGGAGCCCGCCAGCACATTGAGGCAGACCCGGTCACGGTAGTAATTGGGAATAAGGGACATCAGTGATTCTCCTGGGTTAACTGGGCGATGGCGTGATGGATCTGATCGAGCTGGGCCGGGCTGACGCTGCGCACATCGATCTCGATGTGGCCCTCGTTGGCCTTGTAGCCCCGGCAGTAGATGGCGGGGTTGCCCTGCTGCAAACGGGCCACCACCTGGACCGTGGTCATGCCGAGGCGTTCGTGGTCGAAGGCAATGTCGGTACGGGCGATGTCGCGTCCCGCGCTGTCCCATACCACCTTGGCGGTAACGCCGGACAGCTGGTTGAGACGTTCGATGAAGGGAGCCATTTTGGCGACCATGGCGGTGCCGCTCTCCTTTTCTTTCTCCAGATAACGTTCGATGGCGTGAGTCAGGCCGAGGATCCCTTCCTTGCCAACCTTCATGGCACGGCCGATGCCGTTTGCCTGCTGTTTGACCCATGCCACATACTGGGCCTTGCCGAGCACCAGACCGCTGGTGGGCCCCTCGATGGCCTTGGCACCGCTGTAGATGACCAGATCGGCGCCCTGCTGGTAGTAGAGGCGCAGATCCTCTTCCGCCGCGGCATCGACGATCAGCGGCAGCTGGTGGGCCTTGGCGACATCCGCGGCCTCGGCCACCGACAGAATGCTCTTCTGCACGCAGTGGTGGGACTTGATGTAGAGGATGGCGGCCGTCTTCGGATTGATGGCGGCGGCCAGCTGGGCGGCCGAACATTCGTTGGCGTAGCCGGCCTCCACCACCTTGCCACCCCCCAGGTTGATCATGGTGCCGACCGGTGCGCCGAAGTTCACGTTGTGCCCCTTGGGCAGCACGATTTCGCTCGGTACATCGTGGGCATGGGCATGCAGTTGTTCAAGGCGGTAGGCATCACCGCGCACGATCACGGCGGCGACCGACTGGGCGATGCCGGCACTGGCGCAGGAGACCACGACCGCATCCTCGACCCCCAGCAGGGCGGCGAGATAGGCCCCGGTCTTGTTGACCAGATCCTTGACCTCGAAGTAGTGGCCTAGGCCAAAATTGACGGCGTCGACCACCTCCTGCTCCGGCGTGGAGACACCGAGTATGGTCATGCGTCCGGAGGCGTTGATCACCGGTTTGAGCTGATATTTCTCATAAACAGAAGGCATGGTGTGATTTCCCATAGTGAGTCAGAACCAGGTTGCCGCCGACCAGGACGGCGAGGGGAAGCAGTTGCAGGTCGCCGCTGCGCGATTGCGCCTCGGTATCCGTGAACAGCGTCTGGCCCTTGGCCAGATCAAACAGGGTCAGGTCGGCATCGGCGCCTACCTCGAGCCGCCCCTTGCCAGGCAGACGCAGGGCATCGGCGGCCTGATGGGTGACACAGGCGAGCACCTGCTCCAGGCTCATGCCGATGACGAAAAACTTCGACATCACGTGGGCCAGGCTGTAGACGGGGCCCTTGATGCGATTCTTGCAATAGATGTCCGAGCTGATGGTGTGGGGCAGGATCCCCTGACGGATGGCGTGTTCAGCCACTTCGAAGCTGAAGCTGGCGCCGCCATGGCCGATGTCGAGGCGCAGGCCTCGCTGCATGGCGTCGCGTACCGCCTGACGCAGCTCACCGGTCGGGGTCAGGATGCGATTTGGTTTGCCGTTGAAGCAGTGGGTCAGCAGATCGCCCTCACCCAGCAGGGCGACGATTTCGTCCAGATCCGGAGGCGTATTGCCCACGTGCACCATCAGCGGCAGATCGCCGTTGTCGCGCTGGATCTGCTTGGCGATGCGCAGGGGTTGCAGGCCATTTTCACCCACCACGCTGCCACTCATGCGGGCCTTGATGCCGACGATGAAGGAGGGGTGGCGGCGAATGGCGGCCTTGGCGAGCACAGGGTCGATATCGGCGGGATTGGCCAGCTCGTTCTGGCGCAGCAGGCCGATGCGGGAGATGTTGAGCAGCGCATGGACCCGGGTCTTGCGGCCGGCCGCCAACTGCTGGAAGGCATCCACATCGTCGGCCCCGGTGCTGCCCGCATCGATGACGGTGGTCACGCCGGATTCCACGCCCACCTTGTCCGGTTCATCGTGATAGATGGGGGAAGCGGGGTAGCAGTGGGTGTGGCCATCGATCCAGCCTGCACTCACATAAGTCTGACCGGCCAGGTCCAGTGTCTCTCTTGCCTCGGCCGTGGCAGGGAGAGAACCCATGGCCGCTATCTTGCCGTCCAGAATGGCGATGTCGATGAGCTCGCCGTTTCCCTGGCGTCCCGCTCTGATGATGAAGTCATACATGGTGCTGGCCTCTAGCGTGCCGCCCCGCAGGGCGGCCAGTGTTTATGCAAGGGCTACCGGGAAGAAGGTCCCGAGCAGCATGGCACCCAGGATGGCGCCGCCGGTGATGGGCTTGTTCCAGATGTAGAACAGCAGTGCACCCAGCAGGGATCCCAGGCCGATGGGGATAGAGGCGCCCATGGCGGAGAGGATGATCAAGGGACCGAGGAAGCGCCCCGAGCTGTTGCCAGCCCCCATCATCACATCCGCCCCATAGGTGGAGTTGCTCTGATTGATGGTGAACTTGCGGGCCAGGATGATCACGTAGCCGATGGCCAGGCCAATCCCCATGCCGGTGACCAGGGAGGCGGTGAAGTTCTCCACCGGGTAGACGATGCCGGCACCCAGCAGTAGGGCGGGAACTCCCAGGCCGACGCCGGTCTGGATGGCACCGCCGATGTCCAGTATCCCCACCAGGGAGCCTTCGATGATGCGGGCGAACAGGAAGCTGGCACCAAAGGCCGCGACCGCGCCGTAGGCACCCGTATCCATCCCGGCCTTCAGCATGGCGACGAAGGCCACCTCGTTGAAGGCACCGACCCCGTACAGATAGAACATGTGGGTCCCGGCAAAGACCCCGGCTGACAGCAGACCGACGAAGATGGGGAAGGACCAGTCGGCATACCAGAAGTTGTTTCTCAATTTCTCATCCATGGGATAGTCCTTATTTTCCGCTCATCAGGTTGTGGACATTGTCCAGCCACAGGGGTACCCCGAGGTGGAAGGACTCGATCAGTTTCATGTCGAAGCCACGGAAGAATCCGCTCAGCACGAACAGCAGCACGATGGCCGCCATCATCACCTTGGTGACATGGTTCCAGCCGCTCTCTTCCACCCCCTTGCCGATGAGGATACCGAGTACCAGACCCGGTACGGCGTTGCCCATGATGAGCTGGGCCAAACCGCCGAAGATGGTGGCCCAGAAGCCGGACTTCTTGCCCGCCTCGATGGCGGCCAGCCAGAAGATCACCGGCATGACGGTGTTGACCAGCAGGTTGGCGGCGGGCACCAGTACCTTGACGGCGGTGACCTGCAAGGCGGCGGGGACGGCGGCGGCGGTGCTGTTCAAGAAGGCGACGACGATGGCGCCGATGATGCCGCAGGCGATGGCCATCTTCTTGGGATCGTGCAAGGTGGTGGCGAGATCCCGGTTCTTGATCATCAGGGCCGCAGCGCCCCAGTTCGGCAGGATGCGGTGATCCACGTCCTGGGTGAAGGCGCCTGCCGCAACGGTTGAGGCCCAGGCGTTGAAGAAGAAGCCAAGACCGAAGGAGAAGTGTGACGCCGGGTCTCCCTCACAGGAGTTGAGCTCGCCCAGGGTACGGAAGGCCCCCATGCCCTGCACGGTCGGTGCATGGAACATCCGTGCCGCACCGGCCCCCACACCGACGCCCACCAGGCCGCCGATGATCAATGATTTGAAAAGAATGATTAGAAACATCCAACATGTCCTTTTTGTGGGTTAAACCAGGCTGAAATCCACCTTGTCCACGTCCAGGCTGGTGACCTTGACGGCGATCTCCAGCTGGACGCGGAACTCACGACGCTGGCGCGGCAGGAAGAAGAACAGAAACTTCTCCACCCGGACCGACTCCTCGGCCTTGAGCACCTGAACCTCGACCGGTTCGAGCCGCAGCATGACGTGCTGGCTGCCCTTGAGCAGCGTGGGTTGCACCTGGCTGAGGGCGGCGGCGAACGCCTGCTGGCGTGTCGCCCCCTTGCCATTGACGATGACCTGGGTGGTGAAGTGTTCTTTCATCAGGCGCGACCGTGCTTCTTGGCGAAGGCTTCGACCAGCTTCTGGCCCAGCTCTTCCTTGTCCATGAAGCCGAAGCCCAGCACCACGCAGCCTTCGTTGATGGCGGTGACGCCCTCTTCGATGGATCGCATGCCGTAGCGGCACTTGTAGCCGTACTTGGTCTGGGCCGTGATGGCACCGGCTCCGCCGCTGCCGCAGAAGGAGATGCCGAGATCCGCCTGCTCCTTGTTCATCACATCACCGAGCTTCATATCGGCGGCCATGCCGGGAATGACGGTGACGCTGGCACCGGCGGCTTCGGCGCCGGCCCCCACTTTCTGGCCCTTGCCGAGACGATCTCCAATCACGAGTTTGATGGCTGACATACAGGTATCTCCTTGATTAAGGGTTCAGTACTGAACTGAGTTCATTTTCTTTGGCCACTTCGAAATGGACGGACAAGAGATGGGCCTCTTCGTAGGCCAGCTTGTCCAGCCAGGCGACGACCTGCTCGGCCAGTCGCAGGGATAGGGGGGAGATCTCGTCAAACAGGCTGAGATCGACCTCCGGCAGGGATTCACCGCTGTAGGATCGCCACACCATGGCTTTGACATGGGAGGCGAGCATCTGCTTTTGCACCTCGTTGGGGAGAATGCCCTGTTCGGCCAGCAGGGGATAAATGCGGGCCAGAGTCAGGTCTGTCTTGCGTAACAAATCCGGACTATCCGGGGTCAGGGTGTGGTCGGTCTGGGTCTTCAAGGTCTGCTCTCCAAGGCTGGCAGAAGGAATGACCCTACCCTAAGGGGGCAAAGCAGTATGGAGGAGGCAGCTTTTTTCCGATTCGAACTGGAAATCCGGCTGGAAAGCAGACCCAAAATGGGCATTTCTGTGGCTCAGGGGCGCTAAAAGGGGAACTCCAGGCGCTATGAGTGTGATCCGCACCGCACTTTGGTGGCAGAAACCGGGCCGTAGGCGAGATGTGGAACTGTGAGTCGTCTCACGTAAAGGGAAGGGGGGCAGACATGAAAACAGGGCCATCGGGCCCTGTCGGTAACCAAATGGCGGCTTAACTGGTGGAAGTGGCGCTGCTGGCCGGCAGGTTCTGGTAGCGCACGTCCTCCTCGATGATGACATCCACATCCAGCGGTTTGCCATTGCGGATGACGGAGATGCGCAGCTTGGTGCCGGGGCGGCTCTCGACGATCTTGTCCATGACGGCTCTTACCCCGCTGATGGCTTCGCCATTGACCTTGAGCAGCACATCACCGCGCTTGAGACCGGCCTTGCTGGCGGGCCCCGTGGGGTCCAGGCTCTCCACCACCAGACCCTGCAGATCGCCCAGATTCATCATGCGCGCGACTATGGGGTTGATCTCGACACTGGAGATGCCGAGGTAGCCGCGGATGACCCGGCCGTTGGCGATGAGCTCATCCATGATGCGCTTGGCCAGCTTGTAGGGGATGGCGAAGCTGATGC
The DNA here is from genome assembly GCF_054052485.1 of Aeromonas intestinalis. Taxonomy (NCBI): domain Bacteria; kingdom Pseudomonadati; phylum Pseudomonadota; class Gammaproteobacteria; order Aeromonadales; family Aeromonadaceae; genus Aeromonas; species Aeromonas intestinalis. The sequence goes on along the minus strand of NZ_JBSTYK010000008.1, from coordinate 210,572 downwards.
CGTAACTCTCCTGATTGCCGTTGAGGTGATAGGCGGCGGTATTGATGCCCACCAGATCGCCGCGGCCGTTGACCAGGGCGCCACCGGAGTTGCCTTCGTTGATGGCGGCGTCGGTCTGCAGCAGATCCTGCCGGCCATTGCTGTCCGGCCCCATGCTGGAGAGGCCGATGCGGCCGGTGGCGCTGATGATGCCCTGGGTGATGGTCTGGCCGACGTTGTAGGGGTTGCCGATGGCGAGCACCACGTCCCCCACATCCGGCAGGCGGTCGGGATCTTGCGGGATCACCGGCAGGTTGTCCGATTCGATGTAGAGCACCGCCAAGTCGGTCAGCTTGTCGGAGCCGACCAGCTCGGCACTGAATACCCGGCCATCCTGCAGCGCGACAATGATCTGATCCGCGTCGGCGATGACGTGATAGTTGGTCAGCACGTGGCCGCGGGCGCTCATGATGACCCCGGAGCCCAGACCCTGTGGTCGCAGCTCCGCCTTTTCACCACGGTTGCCGGCAAAGCTGCGGGTGTAGATGTTGACGACGGCGGGGCCGGCGCGGTGAGCGGCGTAGGAGAAACTCAGCTCGCGGGCATTGGTGATGAGGCCGGGTAGCTGGGCTCCGCCACGGAAATTGGGGAACAGCAACAACAGGAGTGCTGCGACGGTGAGGCCGAAGCCGACAGACTTGCCCAAGTAGCTGATCAAAGGTGGGATTTTCATGTCATTCTCATCCGTACAGGCTGCGCGCAGAGAATAACATTATCGGTGGATAAAAATCACCCGCGGCGGTTGCCGCGGGTGTGAGGGGCTTAACGGATCACCAAATAGAGGGAGGAGTCGCCACGCTGGATGTTCAGCGCCAGTACTTCCGGCTTGTCCTTCAGCGCCTTGGTCAGTTCACCTAGGCTGTTGATGCGCAGGCGGTTGACCCCGATGATGATGTCGCCCTTCTGCAGGCCGGAGGCGGCGGCAGGGGAGCGCGGATCGATATCGGAGACGGCCACGCCGGTCACCGGCTCTGAGGTGGTGCTGAGCTTGGCTCCTTCGAGTGCCGGGTGCAGGGCACTGGCGAGGATCTCGCTGTCATCGGCCTTCTTCAGGGTGACCTTGACGGTCTGTTCCTTGCCATCACGGATGAGGCCGAGCGCCACCTGCTTGTCGGCCCCCATGGTGGCTATCTTGGCACGCAGCTCACCGAAGGAGCGGATGGCCTTGCCATCGATGCTGACGATGATGTCGCCTGCCTTGATGCCGGCCTTGGCCGCCGCGGAGTCTGGCATGACCTGGTTGACGAAGGCACCATCCTTCTTGTTGTAACCGAAGGACTTGGCGATATCAGAGGTCAGCTCGGTCCCCGTGATCCCCAGTTGGCCACGACGGACTTCACCGTACTTGACGATCTGCTCCGACAGGTCCCGCACCATGTTGGACGGGATGGCGAAGCCGATGCCGATGTTGCCGCCGTTCGGTCCCAGAATGGCGGTGTTGATGCCGATCAGCTCGCCACGCAGGTTGAGCAGGGCACCACCTGAGTTGCCGGAGTTGATGGCCGCATCGGTCTGGATGAAGTTTTCCAGGTTTTCGATGTTGAGGCCGCTGCGACCGAGGGCACTGACGATGCCGGAGGTGACGGTCTGGCCCAGGCCGAACGGGTTGCCGATGGCGAGCGCATAGTCACCGACCCGCAGGTCGTCGGAATCGGCAAACTTGATTTGTACCAGGTCATCGGCCTTGATCTGCAGCAGGGCGATGTCGGACTGCTTGTCTTCGCCTATCTTCTTGGCGGCATATTCACGGCCGTCCTTCAGATTGACCTTGATCTCGTCCGCCTCGTGAACCACGTGGGCATTGGTGATCACATAGCCTTTCTTCGCATCGATGATGACGCCGGAGCCGAGCGCCTGGAAGGGCTGCTCGCTCACCTGCTCGTCAGGCATGTTGGGGCCGAAGAAGAAGCGGAATTGTTCGGGCAGGCGCTGGCGGGTGATCTTCTTGCCAGAGACGGAGATGTTGACCACGGCAGGAGTGACCTGCTCGAGGACGGGGGCCAGGCTCGGCATCTCCTGGTTGTTCGCCAGCAGGGGCAGGGCAGCTTGCGCTGGCGCCGCAGACAGGGCGATACCGACACTGAGGGCTAATACACTGAATACAGAAAGAGATTTACGCATATGAGAAACAGCTCCCAGAAAAAGTTGCAGTGCAATCGTCAAGGTCTGACCACGATAAGGCGTAATAAGTTCCACCAGGGGCTAGCTGGATTGCTTGAGCAGACCCGAGGCGCCCGCATAGTCACGTGGCGGCAGACCCGGCTGCTCATTGGCTGATTCATCCTTCACCTCTTCGGCCTCTGACTCGCGGAACAGCGGCTCCTGTACCTTGGCCAGGAACTTGCTCTGTTCGGCCATGTGGCGATAGAGGGTCTGGTATTGGTCGGCCAGCTGTTCCATCAGGGCTGCGCTGTCGGCGAAGTGGGTGTTGATCTGACCCTGGTAGCTTTCCAGCTCCTTGTGGGCCTTTTTCAGCTCCTGCTCCAGGCGCCCGGCATCCCGGCTGCGGACAGTAAAACGACCGACCAGAACGCCGATGATCAGTGCGGCTACCGCCAGCAGGATCCCGTTTAACAGAGTCATAGATGCTCCTTTTACAGCTAAATCGATGAGTGTTGAGGCGACCGACATGGCCGCTGTGCCTCGATGGCACTATACCGTGCACCCCGAGGGCGTGATACTATTTTGTCCTTCATTCAGGGACTTGGAGACGGTTGACAGGATGACCCCGCAGCAAAAATACCAGCAGGATTTGCAGCGTCCCGGCTTTTTGGCCGACCCGGCCCAGGCGATGGCCGTGACCCGGCTGGAACGACTCTATCAGGATTTGTGCGCCAGCCCGACTCCGACCAGATCCCGTGGCCTGTTTGGCTGGCTGCAAAAAACCAAGCCACCGGCTCCCATCCTTGGACTCTATATGTGGGGTGGAGTGGGCAGAGGCAAGACCTGGTTGATGGATACTTTCTTCGAAAGCCTGCCGGGCACACGCAAGCTGCGTATTCACTTCCACCGCTTCATGCACCGCATCCATGCCGAACTCAAGGGGCTGACCGGCCAGGCCGATCCTCTCAAGATCATCGCCAGCAGGCTGGCGGGCGAGGTGGATGTCATCTGCTTCGATGAGTTTTTCGTCTCCGACATCACCGATGCCATGCTGCTGGGCACCCTGTTCCAGGAGCTGTTCGGCCACGGCGTCGTGCTGGTGGCGACGTCCAACATTCCACCCAAGGATCTCTATCGCAACGGCCTGCAGCGGGCGCGTTTCCTGCCCGCCATCGCGCTCATCGAGCGGCACTGCGAGATCCTCAATGTGGACGGAGGGGTGGATTATCGTCTGCGCACCCTGGAGCAGGCCGAGATCTATCATTTCCCCCTGGATGAAGAAGCCAAAAGCAACCTGGAACGCTACTTCAGTCAGTTGTCGGGGTTGCCTCAGGCGATCCCAGCCCCTCTTGAAGTCAATCATCGTCAGCTGAGCGCGCTGGGGAAAGGGGAAGGAGTGCTCTACATGGAGTTTGAGCAGCTCTGTTGTACTCCCCGCTCCCAGGGGGATTACATCGAGCTGGCCCGGGAATTTCACACCGTCTTGCTGGCCAATGTGCAGCCCATGGGCACGGGGACGGATGATGCCGCCCGCCGCTTCATCGCTATGGTGGACGAGTTCTACGAGCGGCACGTCAAGCTCATCTTGTCGGCAGCGGTACCCATGGTTGAACTCTACGGAGACGGCCTGCTGAATTTCGAATTCAAGCGCTGCCTTTCACGGCTCCAGGAGATGCAATCGCACGAATACCTTGCCAGAGTGCACCTTCCTTAGTCACAATACTGCGCCTGCCAGTCGGATGGGCATCTGCGGCAGGTAGGGCCGGGCGACATTTGCTAGCTTCATGGCAGTGAAATTAGCAGGTGATATTTAAGGCAACTTCACTTATAATCGCCCGGCCCACGTTACAGCTGTCGATAAGACAGCAACACTTTAAGCTTTACTTGTATTCGAAGGGGTACAGGTAGGCCATCGTTTGTTGTTTGTGGGAGAGCCCCCATAAGCAATTGGGTCTGTAACAGGTAATTGGGTTTAACTTAATGAAAACTTTCGTTGCCAAGCCAGAAACCGTAAAACGTGACTGGTACATTGTGGACGCAGAAGGTAAAACTCTGGGTCGTATCGCCACCGAGATCGCTGCTCGTCTGCGCGGTAAGCACAAAGCGGAATACACTCCGCACGTTGACACCGGTGATTACATCATCGTTGTAAACGCCGAGAAGGTACACGTAACCGGTAAGAAATTTACCGACAAAATGTACCATGCTCACTCCGGTTTCCCGGGTGGTATCAAGTCCATCAGCTTCGACAAGCTGATTCAGCGTAAGCCGGAAATGGTAATCGAAGCTGCCGTCAAGGGCATGCTGCCGAAGGGCCCGCTGGGTCGTGCCATGTTCCGTAAGCTGAAAGTTTACGCAGGCGCAGAGCACGCTCATGCTGCTCAGCAACCTCAAGTACTGGATATCTAACGGGAACTGGCAACATGGCAGAAAATCAATACTACGGTACCGGCCGTCGCAAAAGCTCCACTGCTCGCGTCTTCATCAAAGCGGGTAGCGGTAAAATCGTAATCAACCAGCGCTCCCTGGAGCAATACTTCGGTCGTCCGACTGCCCGCATGGTAGTTCGTCAGCCGCTGGAACTGGTTGAGATGACCGAGAAACTGGATCTGTACATCACCGTTAACGGTGGTGGCATCTCCGGTCAAGCTGGTGCGATCCGCCACGGTATCACTCGTGCTCTGATGCAGTACGACGAGACCCTGCGTTCCGAACTGCGTAAAGCAGGCTTTGTTACTCGCGATGCCCGTAAGGTTGAGCGTAAGAAAGTCGGTCTGCACAAAGCGCGTAAGCGTCCGCAGTACTCCAAGCGTTAATTCGCTTTTGGTACGCACTCTCACGAGTGTCAAAAAGCCTGGCAATCGCCAGGCTTTTTTTATTGGTAATATTCCGCACGTTATTGCTAACCATGCGTCACAAAAGACAAAAAAATGTGTATTTATTGTTTTTACCCATCGACTCTCTTTCTTGTCAAATTGTTATCTTTTCTTTAAAATTTCCCATGGTCTTTCTGTGTCAATTGCCACTCCGCTTCCGCCGCAGTTGTCATGGGGAAGGCGAAAGGGAAACGGGACACTAATAAGAATGAGCGGAGTCCACATGGGAGAGTTTTTGGATGAGCAATGTGCCAGTTGATACCGGCCGCCGCAGATTTCTTACCTGGTCAACGGTTGCCGTTGGCGGTGTAGGAGCTGCTTTTACCGCAGTGCCGTTTATAAAATCATGGAATCCGAGTGCCAAAGCCAAAGCGGCGGGGGCCCCGGTTGAAGTCGATATCAGCAAGTTGGAACCGGGCCAGCTCATCCGTGTGGAGTGGCGTGGCAAGCCGGTCTGGGTCGTTAAGCGTACCAAGCAGACGCTGGACGCCCTGGCGGCCCATGACGACAAGCTGCGTGACCCCGCCTCCGATGAACCACAGCAGCCGGATTACGCCCACAACGGCTATCGATCCATCAAACCCGAGATCTTCGTCGCGGTCGGCATTTGCACCCACCTCGGCTGCTCTCCTTCTTACCTGCCGGACAGCTTCGGTGAACAGGTTCAGGGGGTGACTTCCGGCTTCTTCTGCCCCTGTCATGGTTCCAAGTTTGACATGGCCGGCCGGGTATTCCAAGGCGTTCCCGCGCCATTGAATCTGGTTATTCCGCCATATCAATTCCTCAGCGATACCACCATTCTGGTGGGTGCTGATGGCAAGGAGGCCTGATCATGTTGACCAAACTCATGGGCTGGATCGACGATCGTTTCCCGCTCACCGCCATGTACAACGATCACATGGCCAAGTATCCCGCGCCCAAGAACCTGAATTTCTGGTACTTCTTCGGCTCGCTGGCCATGCTGGTGCTGGTCAACCAGATCATCACCGGTATCTGGCTGACCATGAACTACAATCCTTCCGCCGAAGGCGCCTTCGCCTCGGTGGAGTACATCATGCGGGATGTGGACTACGGCTGGTTGTTGCGTTACATGCACTCCACCGGTGCCTCCGCCTTCTTCGTGGTGGTCTATCTGCACATGTTCCGCGGCATGATCTACGGCTCTTACCAGAAGCCGCGCGAGCTGCTGTGGATCTTCGGCATGTTGATCTTCCTGGTGCTGATGGCGGAAGCCTTCATGGGCTACCTGCTGCCCTGGGGACAGATGTCGTTCTGGGGGGCCCAGGTCATCATCTCGCTGTTTGGCGCCATCCCGGTCATCGGTGACGATCTGACCCTGTGGATCCGGGGGGACTACGTCATCTCGGGTGCCACCCTGAACCGCTTCTTCGCACTGCATGTCATCGCCCTGCCGCTGGTGCTGGTGATGCTGGTGGCCATGCACATCCTGGCGCTGCACGAAGTGGGTTCCAACAACCCGGATGGCATCGACATCAAGAAGCACAAGGATGAGAAGGGCTGGCCGCTGGACGCGGTTGCGTTCCACCCGTACTTCACCGTCAAGGACATGATCGGGGTAGCGGGCTTCCTGTTCCTGTTCTGCGCCATCATCTTCTTCAAGCCGGACATGTGGGGCTACTTCCTCGAGAAGCCGAACTTCGAGGTGGCAAACGGTCTGAAGACGCCGGAGCACATTGCGCCCGTCTGGTACTTCACTCCCTTCTACGCCATCTTGCGGGCGGTGCCGGACAAGCTGCTGGGGGTCATCATGATGGGCCTCTCCATCGTCGTGTTGTTCCTGCTGCCCTGGCTGGATCGCTGCAAGGTGCGCTCGGTGCGCTATCGCAGCACCCTGCACAAGTTGAACATCGCCCAGTTCGTGGTCTGCTTCGTCATTCTGGGGGTCTTGGGGGTGCTGCCGTCGACGCCGACCCTGACGCTGGTCGCGCAGATCTGCTCGCTGGGGTATTTCGGATTCTTCGTCCTGTTGTTCTTCTACAGCAAGAATGAGAGCACCAAGCCGCTGCCGGAGAGGGTGACATTCAAATGAAAAGAATAATTTTCGCGGTACTTGCCCTGTTGCCGAGTCTGGCACTGGCGGCCGGCAGTGGTTTCCCGCTCGACAAGGCCGATTACGACCTGGGTGACAAGGCGTCCTTGCAACGGGGGGCCGCCACCTTCATGAACTACTGCGCCGGTTGCCACTCGACCCAGTATCAGCGTTACAACCGGGTGGCTGCCGATATCGGCATTCCGGAAGATCTGATGCGGGAGAACCTCATCTTCACCGGGGCCAAGATTGGCGATCTGATGAAGAGTGCCATGTCCGAGAAGGATGCGGCGCGCTGGTTCGGGGCACCACCGCCGGATCTGACCCTGGTTGCCAGGGTGCGCGGTGCGGACTGGATCTACACCTATCTGCGCTCCTTCTACGTGGATGAAACCCGTCCATTCGGGGTGAACAATGCGGTCTTCCCGTCCGTGGGTATGCCCCATGTGCTGGAACCGCTGCAAGGCACGCCCAGGGCCGAATTCGGTACCCACGAGGTGGACGGGCAGCCGGTTCAGCAAGTCGTCAGCATCAAATCTGACGGCAACGGTGAAATGAATAACGAAGAATATGATCAGACGGTACTGGATCTGGTAAACTTCTTGGTCTACTCGGCTGAGCCGGTACAGCAGGAGCGCGAACGCATGGGTTTCTGGGTACTCGGTTTCATCGCTATCTTCTTCATCTTCACTGTGCTGTTGAAGAAGGAATTCTGGCGCGACGTTCACTAAGCGACCAGATCAGGGTAATATGACGCACGGCAATGGAGATAAAACACCTTCATTGCCGTTTCTGCTTTTTAATGACGGGAGGGTTCAATGGCTGTAGCTGCCAATAAGCGTTCGGTAATGACGCTGTTTTCCGGTGCCAACGATATGTTCAGCCATCAGGTGCGCATTGTCCTGGCGGAGAAGGGGGTGAGCGTGGATATCTGCCAGGTTGACCCAAGCAACCTGCCGGACGAGCTGGCCGAGCTGAACCCGTACAACAGTGTGCCGACCCTGGTGGATCGCGAACTGGCGTTGTACACCTCGCGCATCATCATGGAGTATCTGGACGAGCGCTTCCCGCACCCGCCGCTGATGCCGGTCTACCCGGTGGCGCGTGGTAACAGCCGCCTGATGATGCACCGCATCGAACTGGACTGGTACTCCCTGGCCGACAAGATCATGGCGGGTACCGATGCCGACGCCGCGCGTGCCGAGCTGCGGGACAACCTGCTGGCCATCGCCCCCATCTTCGGTGAGATGCCCTATTTCATGAGCGAAGAGTTCGGTCTGGTCGATTGCTACATGGCTCCGCTTTTGTGGCGTCTGCCGAGCCTGGGCATCGACTTCACCGGTCGTGGTGCCAAAGAGCTGAAGGCCTACATGGTTCGCCTGTTCGAACGTGAATCTTTCCAGGCCTCCCTGACCGAGGCCGAGCGCGAGATCCGTGCCAGCATATGAGTACGGAACCTACCATGACTCCCAGTCGCCCGTACCTGCTACGGGCGTTCTTCGACTGGCTGCTGGATAACGATCTGACCCCCCATCTGGTGGTCAATGCCAATATTCCCCATGTGATGGTGCCGATGCAGTTCGTTCAGGATGGTCAAATCGTCCTGAACATAGCGCCACGGGCCGTGGGTCAGTTCCACATGGATAATGATGCCGTCAGCTTCAGCGCCCGCTTCGGCGGCGTGTCGCAGCAGGTCTACATCCCCATGGCGGCGATCCTGGCCATCCATGCCCGGGAGAACGGCGTGGGGACCTTGTTCCCGCCGGAGCCGGGTTATGATCTCTGGCTGGAACAGGCCGAAGCGCCGGCAGAACCGGAGCCGGAACCGCCGCGTCCCAGTGGTCGCCCGACCCTCAAGGTCATCAAATGAAAAAACGCAGCCAGTTGGCTGCGTTTTTTTATGGCTGTTTGCCGGGAGATCAGTTCTGGGCAAATTCGAAGGCCTTGATCACCTGCTTCACACCGCTGACGTGGCGGGCGATCTCCACCGCCTGATCTCCTTCCTGACGGGTCACCAGACCGATGAGGAAGACCTCGCTATTCTCGGTTACCACCTTGACCTTGGTGCTGTCAAAGCCCTTGGTGCCCAGCATGTCGGCTCTGACCTTGGAGGTGATCCAGGTATCGTTGCTGCGCACCCCTATGCTCACCGGCTTGCCGAGGCGCAGCTCGTTGTAGACGTGGCGAACCCCTTCGATTCGACCCACTATCTTGCCCGCTTCCTGCTTGTAGGCGTCGGAAGGGGTCTGGCCGACCAACAGTACGCGGCCATTGTTGCTGTAGACGCTGATCTTGCTGGCTGCGCTCAGTTGCTTGTTGTCCGCCAGCAGATTGGCCGCTTTCAGTTCTATGGTCTGATCGTCCCACTGAGCGCCCAGGGTACGGCGATCGCCGGACGCCTTGGTGGCCCCGGCAGCGCCTCCCACCACGACGGCGGCGCAGCCTTGCAGCAGCAGGGAGGTAGTCAGCAGGCCAAGCACCAATATCTTCTTGTTCATCGTTTCAATCCTCCTGTTGCGGGAAAAGCGTCTGGTCGATGAGATCACAGAGACAGTGCAGGGTCAACAGGTTCACCTCCAGAATGCGGGGGCGGCGGGCTGAGGGCACCCGGATTTCCACGTCGTTGGGACCGAGCAGGCCGGCGATCTCGCCGCCGTCACCACCACCGAGCACTATGATGGTCATGTCGCGGGAGAGAGCGGCTTCTGCCGCCTTGATCAGGTTGCGGCTGTTTCCCGTGGTCGTGATGACCACCAGGATATCTCCCGGCTGACCCAGGGCCCGGATCTGCTTGGAGTAAACCTCTTCGAAGCCGTGATCGGTGGCGATGGCGCTGATGGTCGCCATGTCCGGGGTCAGGGCCATGCCGGGCAGGGAGGGGCGCTCGGTCTCGTAGCAGTTGACCAGCTCGGAGATAAACAGCTGGGCCAGGGCGGCGGAAGGACCATTGCCGCATGCCATCACCTTGTGGCCATTGAGCAGACAGATGGTCAGCATCTGGGCTGCGGTATGGATAGCCTCCGGCAGCGCCTCGGCAGCGGCTATCTTGGTCTGGATGCTCTCGGTGTAATTCTCTTTGATGGGATCAGTCATGGGGTCCTCTTAAAATGCGTTCCGGATCCAGTGTGGCTGGTCGCCTTCGAACGCGATCACATCGAATCGGCAGGCCTGGCTGGCCTCGTTGATGGCATGTTGCTTGAAATAGTGGCGTGCGGCCAGCACGATCTTGTGCTGTTTGCGCCGGGTGACCGAGCTGGCGGCACCGCCATGGCTGGCGCTCTCACGGTACCTGACCTCGACAAACACCAGGGTGTCCCCCTGGTGCATGATGAGATCGATCTCGCCACCCCGACAGCGATAGTTGCGGGTCACGGGTTGCAGACCCTGGGCCTGCAACCAGCGCTCCGCTAGGTGCTCAAAGTGCTGACCCTTGCTCGTCGGTGACGGGAACAGGTTCTGCCACTGCCGGTTCATGCGTGCCAGTAGACCCTTCATGGGAGCTTTCCTCTATCTGGGGCACGGCGCTGTCGCTCACCAGCTTGCCATTCTGATAGATGGCCCAGTCCAGCATGCGCACCACGTTGCCTTGAGGATCCACGCTCAGTTGACCACTCATGCCCGGCTGCTGCATGGCGTTGACCTTGCGCATCTGTGGCAGGTTGCCTGCCAGGCTGACCGCATCGTAACCGAGGGCAAACAGGCGCAGCAGGTCGCCCTGGGTTTGTGGCCAGAGCACGGCGATCTGCTCGCGTTGTGGTTCATAACCACCCAGCAGCAGCGGCATGTCGGAGATGTGCATGCCGTTGAGCTCGGAGGCGACCTCGGTGGCGCCACTGTCATAACCGCGGGCGCTGCTGTAGATGGGCAGGCTGCCCATGGGGTCGACCGAGATGTCCACGTAGGGTTTGATCATCCGGGTTTCCAGGCTGTTGGCCACCACGTATACGGCATCGATGCTGCGCGGCGCGGCATCGGACAGCTGGACGATTTCCCCGGCACGGGCGGTAGAACGGCCGCTCAGGGCGTTCTTGACCATGCCTTGCACCTCGTTGCGCGCCCCGAAGGTGGCGACCACGGGTTTCTCCTGGCTCAGACCGGCCCAGGACTGTTCGAACGCCTTGATGCTGCTGTAACCGATACGGCCCTGGGCCGCAATCAGCAGGGGCTTGCGGTAACCCTGCGCATAGAGGTACTGGGCGGCCTGACCCGCATCGGCGGCGGCGGAGAGGGAGAAGTAGTAGGTGTTGTCATTGACGATGGGCTTGTCCAGCTCGTTCAGCGCCAACACGGGCACGGTCGGGTTGGCCTTGAGCAGCTCCTCGACCCTGTCCTTGAGCAGGGGACCGATGATCATGTTCGCCCCTTCCTGGACCGCCTGCTGGTAGAGAGCCCCCATCGCCTTGCCCTGGGTGTCGTAGAAGTTCAGGGTGAACTGACCCTGATTCTCCTTGTAAGACATCAGCATGCCGTTGCGAATGGCGGCGCCCTGGGCTTCCAGATTGCCGGACAGCGGCAGGAAGACGGCGACCTGCTGCAGCGAGCCGACATTGGTGGTGGCGAGATCGCCGAGGCCGGCGGGCATGTCGCTCTGGGCCGGATGGTTCGGGAAGCTCTGCTTCCAGCCCGCCAGCTGGCGGGAGAGCTGGCCGGGCTGAGCACCAAACTCGTTGACCAGCGCCGCCAGTCGCAGCCAGCCGGTGGTCACGTCAGGGGCTGGCGCCTCTTCCAGCGCCTGCAGGGTGGAGGGGGTCATGCTCTTGAGCAGGGACCAGATCTGCTGGTGATTGGTCGCCAGCTCATTCTTGGCGAGATAGGGCTCCAGCAGGATCAGTGACTTGGCGGCACCAAACTTGTTGTTGATGTCGAGCTGCAGCACCACCCGCTGGCGATACCAGTCCTTCTGGGTGTCGGCATCCAGCGCCACCTCGGGCTTGCCTTCCAGCAGGATCAGCGCCTGGTTGGCGTTGCCCTGGGCCAGCAGCAGGTGAGCCTGCAGCAGTTGCAGCTGGGCCTTCTGCTCATCGCTCTGGGCCTGCTTTTGCAGTTGCTGGTAGAGCGCCGAGGCGGGCTTGGCCTGGCCGAGGGCCAGATAGCTGCGCGCCGCCATCACCTGCCAGGTGAAGGCTTCGGCCGGCTTGGCAGGATCCACCTGCTCCAGATACCACTGGGCATTCTTGGTCAGATCCGAGAAGGCCGACGGCATGCCGGGCTGGCCGGTGGATGAATTGGGCTCCGACGCACAGGCGGCGAGCAAGAGCGCCGCGAGTAGGATGCCGAAGAGTCGTGATACACTTAGCTGCTTTGTAACCCGGTTCAAGTTCATTCCCCGACCAGTGTTGAAGTTCTCCATAGTGTAAACGGGCCAATATGGCGACACAATTGTCGGGACGCTCGGAGATCCCATGAGTGACATCCCAACCCTGTATATAGTCCCCACCCCGATCGGCAATCTGGCGGATATCACCCAGCGTGCATTGGACATTCTACGCAGTGTCGATCTGGTGGCAGCCGAGGATACCCGTCACACCGGCATCCTGCTCAACCACTACCAGATCTCGGTGTCGACCTTCGCCCTGCATGATCACAACGAGCAGCAAAAAGCCGATGTGCTCATCGCTCGCATCAAGGAGGGCAAGAGCGTGGCCCTGGTCTCCGATGCCGGCACCCCGCTCATCAGCGACCCTGGTTATCACTTGGTCACCCGCTGTCGCGAGGCCGGGGTCAAGGTGGTGCCGCTGCCGGGCCCCTGCGCCGCCATTACGGCCCTCTCTGCCGCCGGTCTGCCCACCGACCGCTTCGCCTTCGAGGGATTCCTGCCGGCCAAGGCCAAGGGGCGGGACGACAGACTGCAGGCCGTCATCGAAGACACCCGCTCTCTGGTGTTCTACGAATCCCCGCGCCGGGTGCAGGAGACGGTGGAGGCCATTGCCCGCATCCTGGGAGAGCGTCAGGTGGTGGTGTGCCGCGAACTGACCAAGACCTTCGAGTCCATCCATGGCCTGCCAGCCTCCGAGATGCTGGTGTGGCTCGGCGAGGACGATAACCGCTGCCGCGGCGAGATCGTGCTGGTCGTGGCCGGTGCCAGCAAGGTGGATGAGGAGCTGCCTGCGGAGGCGATCCGTACCCTGGGACTGCTGGTGGCGGAACTGCCGCTGAAAAAAGCGGCCGCGCTCACCGCCGAGATCCACGGCGTAAAGAAGAACGCGCTCTATAAATACGGTCTGGAGCACCACTAGGTAGCGCGAGCCACTGAGATTTCAATATTCATGGTATGAAACTCCGTCAATTCCTCGCTTGATAGGCGGAATCGCTGCCTTTGACGGCTTTCCAACCCCGCCTCGCGGTGGAAAGCGCAATTGCGGGTTTACCCGGGACGCGGGACAAGGCTATAATCCGCGCCCGGAGTTGGCTGGGCAATCGCTGCTTCGTCGTTGTGTCCCTCGGGACAGACGGGCGGAGGGGAGGAAAGTCCGGGCTTCATAGGGCAGGGTGCCAGGTAACGCCTGGGGGGCGTGAGCCTACGACCAGTGCAACAGAGAGCAAACCGCCGATGGCCCGCAAGGGATCAGGTAAGGGTGAAAGGGTGCGGTAAGAGCGCACCGCGCGACTGGCAACAGTTCGTGGCACGGTAAACTCCACCCGAAGCAAGACCAAATAGGCCCCTATTGGCGCGGCCCGCGTTGGGGGCGGGTAGGTTGCTTGAGCCAGCGAGCGATTGCTGGCCTAGAGGAATGATTGCTACCGGGGAAACCCGGAACAGAACCCGGCTTACAGGCCGACTCCGACCTATTTCTGGTAAGCAATTACCTTAAAATCCCGGTCCCTAACAGGGCCGGGATTTTTATTTTCGGGCTGCCGGATGGCGCATGGCGCCTTTTGGGGTTTTGTAATAAAGTTCTCGCCCGTTTCGGTCGCTCTGTGTCGGCTGGACTCTTCATATCGATCACGCGGCTGGCCTGATGAGTGTCTCTATGGCAGTAGGGCGAGATGAAAATGGCTAAGGTGGATTTGTAATGTCATCAAGCGGCGTAATGCTCACACCTTCTCGGCTGCTGTCTGCCGAGCGGGGCAGGGCCCTTCCCCATTATGATCTGCTGGGCGTCGAGCGAGCCAATCTGGCGCGCCTCAAGCAGCTCAATTCCCAACTGGGTTCCTTCTCGCTGCAAGCATCGGGCTGTATGGCTCAGCTGTTCAATGCGGCGGATTGTGAGCTGAACTATCAGGATTTCTCTTCTGCTTCGCCTCAGGATCTCGACGATCGTCTGCTCTGGGTTGAGGCCCGTACCCCGCTCGATGCGCAGCGTGTCGCCTATTTCTCTATCTCATCTTCAGTGATTTATCGCCTAGCCGTGCTGTTTTTTGGTGGCTCCTTGCAGCACAAGGGTGCCGAGGCAGCACATGGCAAGGGGCTGACCGATACCGAGCAGCGTTTGCTGCTGCGGCTGTGCCAGTACCAGATCGATATCTGGTCTGCCAGCCTGGGCCAGGGGGATCTTGCCTGGCAGTTGAACCTGGTCACCCGGGAGGCGGTGTCTGCGCCTCGGCTCTGGGTGGCGGATGCCTGCATGGTCGCGGGTGGCAGCACCCACGAGTGGCAATTCTGGCTTCTGCCCCCCGAGGAGGCGATCGGTATTACCTCAGGTCACCACGTGCAGGCGGAACAACTGGAGCTGGCGCTGATGCAGGTGCCGGTACAGTTGCGTGTGGTCATGGGAAAGATGTCCATGACGCTGGCGGATCTGGAATGCCTCAAGGTGGGGGATGTGCTCTCGCTGGACTTACCCGAGGTCGTGCCGGCATTGATCGGTAACCGCCCCTGTTTCAATGGCCGCATTGCCGAACATAAAGGCAGCCTGGTGTATCAGGTTGCAACCGTGGTAGAGGAATAATCGAATCATGAACGAACACAATCTGAATGACCCGCTGGATCTGGATGGCCTGGATCAACTGTTTGGGGACGATATCAGCATGCCGAGCGCGGCCGATTACATGGCGCCGACCAGCAGCACCAAGCAGCGTGATCTCTCCTTCTTTCACCAGATCCCGGTCAAGGTGACCCTGGAAGTGGCCAGCACCGAAGTCGCGCTGGGTGAGTTGATGCGGGTGGAGGAAGGGGCCGTCATCGAACTGGACAAGCTGGCGGGCGAGCCGCTGGATGTGCGGGTCAACGGACGTCTGCTGGCCCGCGGTGAAGTGGTGGTCGTCAATGGCAAATATGGCTTGCGTCTGGTCGATGTGGTCGATACCAACCTGCTGGGTGGCATGAGCGACTGATGCGCTGCCTGCTGGTTGCCCTGCTGCTGTTCTCGTTGCCCAGTTGGGGTGCGGACATGACGCTGTTCTCCGTGTCGCCAGGCGCGGCCGGGGGCGAGGATTACAGCATCAAGCTGCAGATCCTGTTCTTCATGACCCTGCTGGGTTTGCTGCCGACCTTGCTGCTGATGATGACCAGTTTCACCCGGATCATCATAGTGCTGGCCATCTTGCGCCAGGCCATGGGATTGCAGCAGAGCCCGCCAAACCGGGTGCTGATTGGCATCAGCCTGCTGCTGACCCTGGCCATCATGCGCCCGGTCTGGACCGAGATGTACCAGCATGCCTTCGTGCCCTATGACCAGAACGAGATCACCCTGACGGAGGGGCTGGCCCGCGCCGAGAAACCCCTGCGCCAATTTATGCTGGCTCAGACCAGGGAACCGGATCTGGAGCAGATGCTGCGGATCTCGGGGGAGTCCACCACCCTCGCCAAGAGTGAGGTGCCTTTCGGGGTGCTGCTGCCCGCCTTCGTGCTGAGCGAGCTGAATACCGCCTTCCAGATAGGTTTCATGCTGTTCATCCCCTTTCTGGTGATCGATCTGGTGGTAGCCAGCGTGCTGATGGCGATGGGGATGATGATGTTGTCGCCGCTCATTATCTCGCTGCCCTTCAAGTTGATGGTGTTCGTGCTGGTGGACGGTTGGTCCATGACGGTCGGTACGCTGGCCGCCAGTTTCGGCGGCGGAGGCTGATATGAGCCCGGAACAGAGTGTGGCCCTGGTCGGGGGCGCCGTGAACCTGGTGGTCATCATGGTCTCGGTGCTGATCGTACCCGGCCTCATCGTCGGCCTGGTGGTCAGCATCTTCCAGGCCGCGACCCAGATCCAGGAGCAGACCCTCAGCTTCCTGCCCCGCTTCATCGTCACCCTGCTGACGCTCATCTTCACGGGGAACTGGCTGCTGTCGCAGATCACCACCCTGTTTGCCGACCTGTTCCAGAAGATCCCCGGGCTCATCGGATGAACTCCCTGCTGTCGCTCAGCGCGGCCGAGCTGACCGCCTGGCTGGGCCAGTGGTGGTGGCCCTTCGTGCGCATCGCGGCGGCCTTCTGGGTGATGCCGGTGTTTGGTGATGGCCGCATTCCGGCTCAGGTTCGCCTGCTGCTGGCCTTCGTCATCAGCCTGCTCATCGCCCCCATGCTGAAAGGCATGCCGCTGCTCGACCCCTTCAGCGTCGGGGCCCTGGTGCTGACCCTGGAGCAGCTGCTGTTCGGGCTCTTGTTCGGGCTCTGCGTCCAGATGCTGTTCATGGTGATGACCATGGCCGGCCAGATCCTCTCCATGCAGATGGGCCTGGCGATGGCGGTGATGAATGACCCCTCCAACGGGGACACGGCCCCCATCGTCAGCCAGATCATGCTGATCTTCTGCTCCCTGCTGTTCCTCGGGCTCAACGGCCATCTGGTGACCCTGGATGTGCTGGTGCAGAGCATGCGCAGCTGGCCGCCGGGATCGTCCGTCTACTCCCTCGATGTGAAGGGGGTCATCGGCCTGTTCGGCTGGAGCATAGGCGCGTCCCTGATCCTGACCCTGCCCGCCGTGGTGGCCATGTTGATGGTCAACCTCACCTTCGGGGTGCTCAACCGTACGGCCCCCTCACTGAATATCTTCTCCCTGGGCTTCCCCATGACACTGTTGCTGGGGCTGCTGACCATGGCCATCTCCATCAGCGGTGTCCCGGCCCGCTATCTGGATCTGGTCGGCCATGTGCTGGCCCAGCTCAGGGCCCTGACGCCACCATGAGCCAGAACAGCGCTCAGGACAAGACCGAAGAGGCCTCCTCCCAGAAACGGCGCAAGGCGAGGGAAGAGGGGCAGATAGCGCGCTCCAAGGAGCTGAGCTCAGCCGGTTTGCTGCTGCTCGGCGGCTTGGCCATGCAGTGGATGGTGCCGAGCTTCGGCTTGTTCTTCGCCGAGCTGATGAAGCAGCCCCAGCGCTTCAACTGGCAGGGGGCGCGGGATCCCCAGATGATGGTCCAGTGGACCGCGGATGCGCTGATCGGCATGTTGTGGGTGCTGCTGCCGCTGTTCGGCCTGTTGGCTCTGCTGCTGGTGCTGCTCAGCATAGTGCCGGGGGGCATGGTGTTGACCTGGAAGAAGCTGATGCCGAGCGGGGAGAAGATCAACCCGCTCAAGGGGCTCAAGCGAATGTTCTCCTCCCACAGCCTGATGGAGCTGCTCAAGTCCCTGCTCAAGGTGCTGCTGATAGGGGGCACGCTCGCCCTGATGCTGCAGCACCAGTGGCCCCTGCTGATTATGATGAACCGCATGCCACCCCAGGCGGCCATGGAGCAGGCGCTGCGGATCCTCTCCCAGGCATTCATCTTGCTAGGCAGTGTGCAGATGCTGATCGCCGTGCTGGATGTGCCCTATCAACGCTGGTCATTGAACAAGCAGTTGAAGATGACCAAGCAGGAGGTCAAGGACGAGCACAAGAACAGCGAGGGGCGCCCCGAGATCAAGGCGAAGATCCGCCAGGTGCAGGGCATGCTGGCACGGGCCCGCATCGAACAGCGGGTGCCCCAGGCGGATGTGATCATCGTCAACCCGACCCATTATGCGGTGGCCATCAAGTATGATCCCGAGCGGGCCAACGCCCCCTTCGTGATCGCCAAGGGCATCGACAGCATGGCGGAGCGGATCCGCCAGGTGGCGAAGCAGCACGACAAGATGGTGATGAGCCTGCCCGAGCTGACCCGGGCCATCTATCACTCCACCCGGGTGGATCAGGAAGTGCCGGCGGGCCTGTATACCGCGGTCGCCTATGTATTGAATCACGTATTGCAGCTACGGGCCTATGAGGCAGGCAGGGGGAAGAAACCCAACCCCCTCGCTCCCCTGCATGTGCCGCCCGAGTTACGTCAACCTGAGAGGTAAGTTGTGAACTGGCGTGTATTGACCCAATCCTATACAGCTATCCCGCTGATGCTGTTGGCCATACTGGCGATGATGATCCTGCCTCTGCCGGGCTGGCTGCTGGATGCCCTGTTCACCTTCAACATAGTGCTGGCGGTGCTGGTGCTGCTGGTCTCCGTCTCGGCCCGCCGACCGCTGGACTTCTCCGTGTTCCCGACCGTGCTGCTGGTCGCGACCCTGATGCGACTGTCCCTCAACGTCGCCTCCACCCGGGTCGTGCTGCTGCACGGTCACGAGGGGCACGAGGCCGCGGGCAAGGTGATCCAGGCCTTCGGTGAAGTGGTCATCGGCGGCAACTATGTGGTCGGTCTGGTGGTGTTCGTGATCCTGATGATCATCAACTTCGTGGTCATCACCAAGGGGGGAGAGCGGATCTCCGAGGTCTCCGCCCGCTTCACCCTGGACGCCATGCCGGGCAAGCAGATGGCCATCGATGCCGATCTCAACGCCGGCATCCTGGACCAGCATCAGGCCAAGACCCGCCGGGAGGAGATAGCCCGGGAGGCCGACTTCTACGGCGCCATGGACGGGGCTTCCAAATTCGTGCGCGGTGACGCCATCGCCGGTCTGCTGGTGCTCATCATCAACCTGGTGGGTGGCCTGGCCATCGGTATTTTCCAGCACTCCCTGCCGGTCTCCGATGCGTTTCGCATCTATGCCCTGCTCACCATAGGTGATGGTCTGGTCGCCCAGATCCCCTCCCTGCTGATGTCCACCGCCGCGGCCATCATAGTGACCCGGGTCAGCGACGAGGGGGAGATGTCGGATCAGGTCGGCCAGCAGATCCTGGCCTCGCCCCGGGTGATCTACACGGCGGCGACCATCATGCTGATCCTGGGGCTGGTGCCGGGCATGCCCATGCTGGCCTTCCTCAGCTTCGCCGCCGTGCTGGCCTGGACCGGCTGGAGCGTCAGCAAGCGCAGGGCCCAGGATCCGGCGCTGGATGCGGCCGAGGAGCTGACCCGGCAGATGGTGCAGCACGAGCCACAGGGGCTGGACTGGCAGGATCTCGCCCCCGTGGACACGGTCGCCATCGAACTCGGCTATCGGCTAGTGCCCCTGGCGGAGGCGGACAAGGGGGCCGAGCTGCTGGCCCGGGTGCGCGGCATTCGCAAGACCCTCTCCGAGCAATATGGCTTCCTGCTGCCCGAGATCCGGGTGCGGGACAACCTGCAACTGCAGCCGGACCAGTATCGCATCAAGCTCTCCGGCATCGCCCTGGCCATGGGCAACGTGGATTGTCAGCGGCTGATGGCCATCAGTAGCGGGGAGACCTATGGCGCTCTGGATGGCGAGCTGACCCAGGATCCGGCCTACGGCATGAACGCGGTCTGGATCTCCCCGGACAACAAGGCCAAGGCGCTGAACCTGGGTTATTCAGTGGTGGATTCCGCCACCGTCATCGCCACCCATACCAGCAAGCTGCTGAGGGAGCAGCTGGATGTGCTGTTCGGCCATGACGAGGTGGGCAAGCTGGGCCAGTACCTAGCGGTCCAGTCCCCCCGGCTGGCGGAGGAGCTCAACCTGGCCCTGACCCAGATGCAGCAGTTGCGGGTGTTCCGCCAGTTGCTCAAGGAGCAGATCAGCCTCACCGACATCCGCACCATAGCCACCACTTTGCTGGATGCGAGCGAGTTGACCAAGGATCCCGTGCTGCTGGCCTCGGATGTGCGCTGTGCCCTGAGGCGGCAGATCGTCAGGCAGGCCATCGGTTCTAGGGACATCCTGGCGGCCTTCACCCTGGATGACAGGCTGGAGCAGACGTTGCTGAGCGCCATGAACCAGTCCCAGCAGCAGGGCAAGATCCAGTTGGACAGCTTCCCGGTCGATCCCCAGTTGCTCGCCCAGTTGCAGCAGAACATGCCGCTGGTGAAGGAGCAGTTGCAGCAGCAGGGCTATGCCCCCGTGCTGGTGGTCATGCCCCAGCTCAGGCCCCTGATCGCCCGCTATGCCCGCTCCTTCTCAAAAGGTCTCAAAGTGCTCTCTTATAACGAGATACCGGAAGACTTGCGGGTGGAGGTAATTGGCACCCTCGGCTGAAGTTGAATTGCCATGTCAACATCTTGATCAGGAAGTGGTTATTCCGCATATCTACTTGAATTGTCATATAAAGCCGTTATGATGTGACGGCTTTTGACGTGATGCACACTGGAATAAATAACAAAATACAAACAATCAGGTGTATCTCATGGCTTTAAGGATAACAAAGCCATGCCATCCTAATACGGGTCGTCGCATGATAAAGGCAAACTGAACTGAAAAGTCAGGACGCAAAGCCTCCGGTCTAACAGCATTGATGCTAACGATAGCGGGGTTACCAAGGCCATGATTCTCGCCTTGTTTTCATACCACTATAAGGTAAACGCTCAATTAAGAAGCGTTATTCTTGTCGTGGTGCGTTTTTATTTGTCACGGTCAGTTCTGTTGATTGATTCATGTGCAATCACAGGTTCGGGTTAATATGTTTTCTGATTTATCTATCAAGGAAAATTCAATACCCGTCGGTGTTGAATCGCACGCACATTTATTATTTGTCTCCTCATCGTTATCAAATGGAAACGATATTGGGGAGATGTTGTTGAATTCCGGCTACCGGGTTTCCTGCCAGGATTCCATCTCCCGGGCCAAGCAATTCCTCTCCTGCCATTCGGTGGATCTCATCCTGCTCGACATGGCGGTCATGACCGAAGCCGGCCCCTCCAGGGTGCATGAGCTGACGGGGGCCGACTGCGTCATCCTGGTCAATGAGGATCAGGCCTATCTGGCGGCGGAAGCCATGCGGGCCGGCGCCATCGACTACATCATCAAGCCTTTCAGCCAGCGCCAGATCCTCGATGTGGTGAGGGGGGCCTTGCGACTGCGCCAGGCCATTCCCAACCTGGTCGCGACCTCTGCCCTGAGCCTGCAGGTGCTGCAACTCGCCAGGCGCGCCGCCAAGACCTCGGCCACCATCCTCATTGGTGGCGAGTCGGGGACGGGCAAGGAGCGGCTGGCCCGCTACATCCACGACATGTCCAACCGGGCGAACAAACCCTTCGTGGCCATCAACTGCGCCGCCATCCCCGAGGCCATGCTCGAGTCCATTCTGTTCGGTCACAGCAAGGGGGCCTTCACCGGCGCCACCGCCAGCCAGCAGGGCAAGTTCGAGCTGGCCCAGGGGGGCACCCTGCTGCTGGACGAGATCTCAGAGTTGCCCCTGGCGCTGCAGGCCAAGCTGCTGCGGGTATTGCAGGAGAAAGAGGTGGAGCGACTCGGCAGCCATCAGGTGATCCCGCTGGATGTGCGGATCATCGCCGCCAGTAACCGGGATCTGAGGGCGCTGGTGGCACAGGGGGAGTTTCGCGAAGACCTGTTCTATCGGCTCGATGTGCTGCCCATGAACTGGCCCGCCCTGCGGGAGCGGCCCGACGACATCCTGCCCCTGGCCAGCCACTTCATCGAACGCTACGCCGCCCAGCAGGGTTATCGGCTGAGCGAGGGGGCCAGCAGGCAGCTGCTCTCCTACGACTGGCCCGGCAATGTCCGTGAACTGGATAACGTCATCCAGCGGGCCTTAATTATGGCTCGCGGATTGCATATTCAGGCCGTCGATTTGATGCTGCCCCATTACGCAGCGGAGGCCGACAACCCGTTATCGCAGGCCCTCGCGGCCCCCGAGGGGCTCAGCGAGACCAAGCGGCATGCGGAATTTCAATTCGTCCTGGAGACGTTGCGCCGTTTTCGTGGTCACCGCACCCGGACGGCGGAAGCCCTCGGGATGACGACCCGGGCACTTAGATACAAGCTGGCGGCCATGCGTGAGCAAGGCATCGATGTCGAGCAGCAGATTCAGAACTAAGGGATAACCGAGTGAAGATTGAGATGATGTCATCACAGGTGACACTCCTGCAGCAGATGCAGGAAATGCAGCGAGTCGCCAACCAAGCCCCTTCCATCGAACCAAACGAGGCATCGACTGTCTCGTTCAGCGATGCCATGAAAGATGTCGTCGGGCGGGTGAACGAACAGCAGAATATAGCGTCCAGGCTCATGACCGCAGTCGATGCGGGTCAGAGCGACGATCTGGTGGGGGCCATGGTGGCCAGCCAGAAGGCCGGCCTCAGCTTTTCCGCCCTGATGCAGGTGCGCAACAAGCTGATGACCGGCTTCGATGACATCATGCGCATGCCGCTCTGAGGTTGGTGATGACTGAATTGGTATCCTCCTCCCAGGGGGCATCTGTCTCCCTGATGGCACGGGTTCAGGAAGGGATGCGCAACTGGCGCACCCTCTCCCGGGACAACAAATCCATCCTGACCATAGCGCTGCTTGCCGCGATCGTGGCGGGCACCATAGTGGTCATACTGTGGACCTCCAGCAAGAACTACGTCCCCCTCTACGGCAAGCAGGAGCTCTACGACACCGCCAACATCATGGAGATGCTGGAAAAAGAGCAGGTACCGTTCCGGTTGGAAAAGAGCACAGGCCAGATCCTGGTGCCCGAGAGTCAGCTCGCCCACGTCCGTATGGCCCTGGCGGCCCGCGGCGTCAGAGCCGCCATGCCGGCCGGCCTCGAGGGGCTGGACAACGTCACCGGCCTCGGTACCAGCGAATTCATGGAAGGGGCCCGCTATCGCCATGCCCTGGAAGGGGAGCTGGCCAGGACCATCATCTCCCTGGATGCGGTGCGTAGCGCCCGCGTCCACCTCGCAATTCCCAAACGAACCCTGTTTGTCGGTCGCGACGAAGAGAAACCCAGCGCCTCCGTGATGCTGGATCTGCAGCCTGGCCAGTCCATGGAACCCGGCCAGGTCGAGGCGATCGCGAACCTGGTGGCGGGCAGCATCTCCGGCATGAAGCCCGGGGCAGTGACCGTGGTGGATCAGGCCGGCCAGCTGCTGAGCGCCGAGATGGGCGACAAGGCGGGCTTTGGCAAGCAGAGCGTCCAGCAGATGGAGTATGTGCGCAAGCTGGAGCAGTACATCCGCCAGCGGGCCAACGACATGCTCTATCCCATGCTGGGCACCGGCAACTTCCGGGTGCAGATAGCCGCGGACGTGAACTTCAACGCGGTGGAGGAGACTCAGCAGCAGCTGGATCCCAACGGCGTGGTGACCAAGGAATCCAACAAGTCTGACAAGACCATAGACGCGCTGGCTCTCGGCATTCCGGGGGCGCTCTCCAACCGGCCTCCCGAGACGGCACCCCAGGCCGATCAGGCCGCGCAGGAGGGGGCCGCGACTCCTGAGCCCCCCAAGAATGACACCCGCACCGAACGCCAGGAAGTCAGCAAGCAGTATGAGAACAGCCGCACCATAGTGCACACCCGTTATCAGCAGGGGCGCCTGGAACGGATGAACGTCTCCATTCTGCTGAACCAGCAGATTGGCCCTGAGGGTGGCTGGAGTGCCGAACAACTGGAGCAGATCCGCCAGATGGTTGAACGTTCTGTGGGGTTTGATAGCGCCCGTGGCGACCAAATCAGCTTGCAAGTGTTCGACTTTACCGGTGCGGTGCCGATCACTCCGCCGGAGTCCAGCTGGCTGGAAACACCTTATTGGCAGGATTCCCTGCGTTATCTGGTGGGTGGGCTGCTGGGGCTGACTCTGGTGTTCTTCGGCATTCGTCCGCTGGTGAAGCACCTGGTGCGCACCCAGCAATACCCTGAGGCCGAGCCGGAACAGGAGCAGGATGAGGAACTGGAACCCCAGGTCGGTCTCTCCATGCGCCGAGAAGGGGATGGCGAGATCGAGGGTTCAGCGCTTGGCAAGAGCCTGTTGCAGAACGAACACAGAGTGGATCCCCAGTTCTCTTCGCTGGATCTTGAGGCCTTGCCTGAACCCGGTTCCGAGCTGGAAGTTCAGCTCAAACACCTGCAACTGCTGGTAGACAAAGACACGGCCCGGGTGGCGGAAGTGGTCAGACAATGGGTGAGTGGCAATGAACAACGTTAATCTGAACCAGAGCGCGGTCGACATCGATATCGACAATCTCGAGAAAGCCGCCATCCTGTTGCTGAGCATGGGTACCGAGGCGGCCGCCAAGGTGATGCAGAAGCTTTCCCGCGACGAAGTGCAACGGCTTATCTCCAAGATGGCGGGTCTCTCCGGGGTCAGCTCCATCGAGGCCAAGTGGACTTTGCAGCAGTTCTTTAGCCAGTACCGCGAGCAGAGCGGCATCGGCAGCGCCTCGCGGGAGTATCTGGAGCAAACCCTGGATCTGGCACTGGGGCAGCGGCTCTCCCGCAGCCTGCTCGACAGCCTCTATGGGGATGTCATGAGTCAGGATATCCAGCGGCTGCAGTGGGTGCCCGCCGAAGTACTGGCTCGCTTCTTCCGCAACGAACACCCGCAGATGCAGGCCGTGTTGCTCGCCTTCCTCCCTCCCCAGACGGCGTCGGCCGTGCTCGATGCCCTGCCGGGGTCGGTGCACGACGACCTGCTGGTTCGGGTCGCCAGTCTCAGCTCGGTGAGCGAGCATGTGCTGGCTGAGCTGCGGCTGACGCTGGATCGTTGCCTGGCCTATGTGGCGGATCAATCCGGAGCCAAGGTCAACGGGGTGCGCCAGGTCGCCGATATCCTGAATCGCTATCAGGGCAACAAGGAACAGATGCTCTCCCTTTTGCGCGAGCATGACGGGGACATGGCCCTCGAGATAGAGAAGAATATGTTCGACTTCATGGCCCTGCGTCGTCAGAGCGACGATACCCTGCAGCGCCTGGTACAGGAGTTGCCGGCGGATCTGCTGGCCCTTGCCTTGAAGAACACCGAAGCCAGCTTCCGCAAGGTGGTGCTGGGTGCCATGCCGAAGCGGATGGCACAGGCGCTGGAGGCCCAGATCCAGGATCAGGGCAGCGTCTCTTTGCGCAAGGTTGAGCAGGCGCGGGAAGAGGTGATGCAGATGGTGCGGGAACTGGTGGAGCAGGGAGAACTCGAGTTCCAACTGTTTGAAGAGCCAACCGTCAGCTAACAGGAGGCTGCCATGAGTCAACAGGTTCGCAAACTGGCGGCTGGTGCCACACGTCTCTATCGCTTTCCAGCTCTGGGACAGAGTGGGGAGGAGGCCCGGAACCAGCAGGAAGAGTTCGAGTATGGTTATCAGCAGGGGCTGGAGCAGGGACAGGCCGAAGGCTACCAGTCCGGTTATCAGCAGGGGTTGACCAGCGGTCTCATCGAAGGGGAGGCCAAGGGGCTGCAACAGGGTCAGGTCCGCGGCCTGGCCCAGGGGCTGGCCGAGGGGCGAACCTCGTTCGATCAGGCCATGATCCCCTTTGCCAAGTTGCAGCAGCAGTGGGAGTCCCTGACCCAGACCCGCATGCTGGAGCAAAAGGAACTGATCGCCCAGCTGGTCGCCCAGGTGGCCAAGCGGGTGATCCAGGCCGAATTCACCCTCAATCCCCAGCAGGTGTTGCAACAGGTCGAGCAGGCCATGGCCACATTGCCCAATGAATCTGAGGATCTGGTTATTTACCTGAGCGAGGGAGACCGACAGAGGCTGGCGGAGCAGGGAGTGACACGCTGCGAGAAGTGGCCTCTGCAGGTAGATGGGGCCCTGGGAATCGGGGATGCCAGAATCGAGACCCGGGCGGCAGTGATCGAGATTAATACCAAAGAGCGGCTAGATAATTGCATCAATCAGCTCAATCAGACGTTGGCCTTGCCAAATAATGCATGAATCCCTGCAACGGGTGCTGAACTCGGCTCTGAATGAGCTGGACGAGATACCGGCTTTTCGCCGCTATGGGCGTCTGGTACGGGTGACAGGTTTGACGCTGGAGGTGGTGGGCTGCCAGTTGGTAATGGGGCAGCGCTGCCGGGTGGACTGTGCGACCGGTGAACCCCTGCTGGCCGAGGTGGTTGGCTTCAACCGCGATGTCTCTTATTTAATGCCACTCCAGCCCATGAGCGGTCTCTATGCCGGTGCCCGAGTACAACCCATTGATGGTGAGGAGCGGATCCGGCTTGGCTCACACCTTCTCGGCCGGGTGCTCGATGGACTGCTGCAACCCCTGGATGGATGCCCCCTGCAGGAAGAGGGGGAAAGCGTTCCACTGTTTGCTTCCCCCCCTAACCCCTTGTTACGTACCCCGGTGCGGGAGCCGCTTGATGTGGGGATCCGCGCTATCAATGGCATGCTGACGGTAGGTAAGGGCCAGCGGTTGGGGCTGTTTGCGGGATCCGGGGTAGGCAAGAGCATGTTGCTCGGCATGATGACCCGCAACACCAGCGCGCAGATAGTGGTGGTGGGCCTCATTGGTGAACGGGGCCGGGAGGTGCGGGAGTTCATCGAGCACAGCCTTGGGACCGAGGGGCTGGCTCGCTCCGTGGTGATTGCTGCTCCGGCAGATCAATCCCCCCTGATGCGGCTGCGGGCGGCCCAACTGTGTCACCGCATCGCTGAGTATTTCCGTGAGCAGGGAGAGGACGTACTGCTGCTGATGGACTCCCTGACCCGCTATGCCCAGGCCCAGCGGGAGATTGCGCTGGCGATAGGCGAACCCCCCGCTACCCGTGGCTATCCCCCCTCTGTGTTCAGCATGCTGACCCAGCTGGTGGAGCGGGCAGGGAACGGCACCCGGGCCGACGGCAGTTTGAGCGCCTTCTATACGGTGCTGGCGGAGGGGGACGATCAGCAGGATCCCGTGGTGGATTCGGCGCGTGCCATCCTCGATGGCCACATAGTGCTGACACGCCGGCTGGCGGAGGAGGGGCACTACCCCGCCATCGACATCGGCGCCTCGGTGAGCCGGGTGATGCCCCAGGTGGTGCCGCCGGAATGGCAGACCCTGGCGGTCACCCTGCGTCAGCTCTGGGGACGCTATCAGCAGGTTCGCGAGCTACTTCCGCTGGGGGGTTATCAACCCGGAGCAGATCCCCAGATGGATGAGGCCGTACAGCGTTACCCCGCCATCGCCAGCTTCCTGCAGCAGGGCATCCATGAAGAGACCCCCATTACCCAGGTGGTGGGGGACTTGAAACAAGTGCTCGGCAGAGCCTAAGGAGGCGGTGTGCTGAAATCCTATCTCGGCCTGCAACAGGATGCGCTGGACGCCATGGGCAAGGAACGGCAGCGACTGCGGGAGGTTGCCATGCGCGAAGAGCAGCGGGTGCTGAAGCTGCAGGAGGTGATCGCGACTCTGCAGCTAGGCTCGGCCAGCTTCCACCCCCTGCTCTGGCAGAACAAGCAGCAGATGCAGGGGCAGTTGCGTCACCTGCTGGATCATCAGTTGCAACAGTCATCGTTGGCCCGCCTGGATCTCTCCCGTCATGAGGGGCAACTGCTCAAGCAGTTTGGCCGGGTCAAGGGGCTGGAGCTGTTGCTGGACAGGCGAGCCCTGGAGGCGCGTCAGCGGCAGGAGTCAGGGGATCAACGCCAGCTCGACGAACTCGCCAGCCTGCGCCATCGCGCCCTGCGGGGGCGCTGAAGGGATCAATCGGGGAAGCGTTCCTGCCGGCCGTAGGCAGATTCCTGACCGAGCAGGCTGTTGATGGTCTCTATCTGACCGGCCAGCAGGCGGCCATTGTGTTCATTCTGGCGTCGGCACTGCTTCAGCAACAGCTCCAGCCGCTGCCACTCTTTCCCCACGCTCTGTTGCAGGGCATCGGGCAACTTGGCGATCAGCTTCGCCATCCCTTTCTCATCGGGCTTGAGCCCCAGCGCCAGCAGATGCTGACAGCGCTGCTGCGCCTCTTGCTGGATGTCGACCATCAGCCGGGTCTGCTGGTGGTTGTGGGTGGTCAGACCCTCGACGTCATGACTGGCCAGCAGACCGTGCTGGTTGAGCAGCAGTTGCTGCAACTGCGCATAACGTCCGCAATCCTGCTGAATGCCGATGATCAACTCTTTGACCCTCAGCTTGGGTGCCATGGTCATCGGCGGTGCATGTCCAGAATGGCCTGACCCAGGGCATCCATGTCGAGTTCGAGCTTGCCCTCGCTGATGGCCTGACGGATCTGGTTGACCTTCTCCATGTCCACGTCCGGGGTCGAGGCGAGCTCGGCCCTTGCCTGATTGATGCTGTGTGCCCTGGTGCTGATCTGGGCGTCAGCCTGGGGGCTCCTGGACTGAGGCTGGGTCAGGGGGGCGGCATCCTGCTGGCGTTGCAGCTGGGTCTGGACATAGAGCGGATCGGTACGGGTGATTTTCATAACGTCAATTCCTGATGGTCTATCTATGACAGGCGACCCTTGGGCGCCCCAACTTGAATCAAACTCGCTTTCCGCCTCAAAAACGGGTTTCCACTTCCCCCTTGTCGATGACCCAGGCCTGGATCTCCTTGCCGGACTGGTTGTTGCGTACCCGGACTCCGTCGCCGATGGCCCCGCTCTCCAGCGCCCTGCCGCGGGTGGTGGCCGAGAAGTTCCCCTGACCGGCCCGGATCAGCACCCCTTCCCCCTCCCGCACGGCCCAGCTCTTCTGCAGATCCAGCTCGCTGATGAGCTGCCCCATCCTGAGATGGCGATTGCTCTTGCTGCCTACCGGCGAATGGTTGCTGGGGATGAAGCCCCGCTGCAGCCGGCTGACATCCAGCTCCTTCTCCACCAGGTCGGCGGGCTGGATGGCCCTCCCTTTCTGGATCTCCCTGGCCGTGACCCAGACCGGCATCATCAGGCCGACCTCGACTCTGGCCCTGAGTTGCCAGGCGGGCTCGGTGCACTCGACCAGATAGGGGCGCCGCCCCCAGGGCTGACGATATTGGCCCCCCGCCTGCAGCCTGATCTCCTGCTGGCAGGGGGGGAGGTGAGCCACTGCGGGGGAGAGCCAGACCTGATATTCCGCCGGGGGGCTCGGCCAATCCTGCTGCTGCAGGTAGTCGCTCAGGGCCGCACTGGCATCAGTCTTCAACATGCTCTCCAACTGCTGCGGCAGTGGCACGGGCTCGGCCAGAAGCGGGCGCACCAGAAACGAGAGGCAGAGCAGACAGAACAGCTTCCATATGGGAAACGATGCTTCCCCTTTTGACCGGCTGGTCAACCGCCGGCGACTCCCTGATCGGCGGAAATAACGGATTTTCATGATTGGCATGAGTCTTGATAAAGGATGCACCGGTCTGACTGGTTCACAAGAAGGATGAAGCATGAGTATCTCATTTGACAGCGCGCTTGGGGTGCACCCCTATGCCCTCGATGTACGAGCGGATCGGGCACGTATTCTGGCAGGGAATCTGGCCAATGTGGATACCCCCGGTTATCTGGCGCGGGATGTGGATTACAAGAGCATACTCGGCCGGGTCGCCCAACAGGTCGTCGCCGGGGAACAGGGGGCGGCCATCAGCCAGGGCGCCATGAGCAACGACATGCAGCATCCCCTCTATCGCATTCCCTATCAGGTCTCTATGGATGGCAACACCGCCGAGCTCAGCGTGGAGCAGAGCAAGTTTGCCAGCAATGCCACCGACTTCCAGACCAGCCTCACCTTCCTGAATATGAAAATCACCGGGATCGCCAAGGCGATCGAGGGCCGTTAATCATGTCGTTCAACCGAATCTATGACATCGCCGGCAGCGCCATGCGGGCACAGACAGTCCGTCTGGACACTGTCGCCTCCAACCTGGCCAACGTCGACAGCGCCGCCGGCAGCGAAGCCGCCGCCTTCCGGGCCATCAAGCCCGTCTTCTCCACCCTCTATCAACGGGTGCAGGAGGCCGACGGGCTGGGGGCAGCCCAGGTGCAGATCGCAGGCATAGTGCAGTCGGATCGCCAGGTCGAGAAGCGCCTGGAGCCGACCAACCCGCTGGCCGATGGCGAGGGCTTTGTCTACTACTCCAACGTCAACGCGGTGGAGGAGATGGCGGACATGATGAGTGCCTCCCGGGGGTTCGAGACCTCGGTGGAGGTGATCAACCGCATCAACAGCATGCAGCAGGGCCTGCTGCGACTGGGTCAGGGAGCGTAAATGAGCCTGCCACAAGTCAGCGGTCTGGACTCCGCCCGCAGCACCAGCCAGTACTCGGCGACCCCTGAGATCGCCAGCAACAACGCAGCCGCCGGCCAGGGCGTACAACTGCGCAACGAATTCCTGCAGATGATGGTGGCCCAGATCCAGAACCAGGATCCGACCAATCCCCTTGACGGCGCCCAGTACGTCACCCAACTGGCGCAGTTCAGCATGGTGGAGGGGGTCGAAGGGCTCAAGGTGCTGCAGCAGAAGTCCATCAACATGATGGATACCCAGCAGGTGCTGCAGAGCACGGATCTCATCGACAAGGAGGTGATGGTGCCGAGCCAGACCCTGAGCCAGAAAGAGGAGAAGGCGATCCGCGGCCAGGTGGAGCTGGGCGGTGCGGCCGATGCGGTCGAGCTGAAGGTCTATGACAAGAACGGCACCCTGGTGGCCAGCAAGAGCTGGGGCGAGAGCAAGGCGGGCGGGCTGGACTACGAGCTGCCGACCCTGCCGGCCGGCGAGTACAGCTTCGAGGTGAAGGCCTCCCTCGCGGGCGTCGCCACCACCACCAAGAACTATGTGGCGAGCCAGGTGGAGCGGGTCAACCTGCCCGGCACGGGCGAGATCATGTTGCAAGTGGCGGGCGTCGGGGAAGTTCCCCTGTTCAGCGCCGTCCAGTTTGGCAAGTCGGCGTAATCAAATAGGAGCGAAACTGTGTCTTTTAGTATCGGACTGAGCGGCCTGCGCGCCGTCAACCAGGAATTGAGTGTCATCAGCAACAACGTGGCTAACGCCAGCACCGCTGGCTTCAAGTCCAGCCGTGCCGAGTTCGCCGCCATCTACGGCGGTGGCCAGGCCGGAGGGGTGGAGATGAACAACGTCTCCCAGAACTTTGATCGCAACGGGGACGTGACCCGGACCGGGCGCGGCCTGGATCTGGCGATCTCCGGCAGCGGCTTCTTCGTCCTCAAGGACAGCAACGGCCAGACCTCCTACACCCGGGCCGGCATGTTCCAGCGCGATGCCAGCAACTACCTGACCACAGCGAGTGGTACCCGCTTGCAGGGCTACACCACCAACGAAGCGGGTGAACTGCAATCCGGCGTGGTGGGGGACATTCAGGTCAAGGCTGGCAGCCTGCCCGCCAAGCCTTCAGACAGCCTGGAGTTCGTGGCCAATCTCAAGGCGGATGCCAGTATCATCGATCAGACGGCGCATCCGTTCGACCCTGCTAAATCCGACAGCTTCAGCTACTCCCAGTCCAGCAAGGTCTATGACTCGCTTGGGGTCGAGCACACTGTCACCCAGTATTTCGTGAAGACGGGGGACAACACCTGGCAGGTCAACTACGCCTTCAACGGCGCCAAGACCGGCTCCCCGGTGACCATGGAGTTCAACACCAACGGCACCCTGAAGATGCCAACCACGGCCCCGGTACTGAACCTGGCCCCTCCTGGCGCCGATCCAATTACCCTCAAGGCAGATCTGGCCAAGGTCAGCCAGTACGCCTCCGACTTCAACGCCACCCGCAACCAGTCCAACGGCTATGCGGCCGGTGATCTGACCGGGGTCCGGGTCGACGCAGACGGCGGTGTCTACGCCACTTTCACCAACGGTCAGAGTTTGTTGCAGGGCCAGGTGGTGATGGCGAACTTCACCAACCCGAACGGTCTGGTGCAGGCCAACAACACCACCTGGCAGCAGTCGTTCAGCTCGGGTCAGCCCGTGCTGGGGGCGCCGGGTACCGGCACCTTGGGTACCCTGACTGCGGGGGCCTATGAGGCATCCAACGTGGATCTGACTGGTGAGCTGGTCAGCCTGATGACCTCCCAGCGCAACTATCAGGCCAATGCCAAGACCATCAGCTCGGCCGACAAGATGACCCAGGTTCTCTTCAACTCCTTCTAAGGCGTGATGCGTGGAAAAGCTTATCTATACCGCCATGTCGGGGGCGCAACACAGCCTGATGGCCCAGCAGATCCGGGCGAACAACCTGGCCAACGTCAATACCGCCGGTTTTCGGGCCGATTTCGAGCGGGCCTCCGCCTATGCCCTGGCCGGTGACGGCTTCCAGAGCCGGGTCATGGCCCGGGAGGAACAGGCGGGTACCGACTTCAAGCCCGGTGCCCTGATGCAGACCGGCCGCAAGCTGGATGTGGCGATCCGGGGTGATGGCTTCATCGCGGTACAGACTGCCGATGGCAAGGAGGCCTACACCCGCGCCGGCAACCTGGAGGTGGATGGTGAGGGTCTGTTGACCCTCAATGGCCGTCCCGTGCTGGGGGATGGCGGTGAGATGGTGCTGCCAGCCTATCGTGACCTCAGCTTCGGCAAGGATGGATCCCTCAGCATCACCCCGCCGGGTGGCGGTGCCCGTCTGGATGTGGGTCGTCTCAAGCTGGTCAATCCGGATCCGGCCGAGCTGGTGAAGGGACAGGACGGTCTGTTCCGTCAGCGCCAGGGTGGCGATGCGGAAATAAGTGAACAGGTTGTGCTGGCATCCGGCTTCCTTGAGGGGGCGAACGTGAACGCGGTCGATGAGCTGATAGGCAGTATGTCCCTGACCCGCAACTTCGAGTTGCAGGTCAAACTGATGAAGACGGCGGATGAGCAGGCCAGGCAAGGGGCCAGACTGATCTCCGGTCAGGGCTGACAGAATGATGAAGGGCCGGTGTGACCGGCCAGGAAGAGATTGATGAGGGTGCCAGGCACCCTCCCATGAGATGGTGGAGAGACGAAGATGCACGCAGCACTTTGGGTGAGTAAAACGGGTCTGTCGGCACAGGATGCCAAGATGGCCAGCATTTCCAACAACCTGGCCAACGTCAACACGGTCGGCTTCAAGCGCGATCGGGTGGCGTTCGAGGATCTGTTCTATCAGGTCCAGCGTCAGCCGGGTGCCCAGCAGGATCAGCAGAACCTGTCCCCCATCGGCATCCAGATGGGGAATGGTGTACGGGTGGTCGGCACCCAGAAGGTGTTCACCTCGGGCCAGTTCCAGAACACCAACCAGGAGCTGGACATCGCCGTGGTCGGTGCCGGATTCTTCGGTGTCGAGCGACCGGATGGCGAGACCGCCTACACCCGCAACGGCCAGTGGCATCGCAATGCCGAGGGGCTGCTGGTCAACTCTGACGGCCTGCCCATGCTGCCGCAGATCCAGATCCCCGACAACGCCACCAAGATCGCCATCGGCACCGACGGTACCGTCAGCGCGACCCTGCCGGGCCAGCAGGAGAACGTGGAGCTGGGTCGTATCACCCTGACCAACTTCTCCAACCCGGCAGGGTTGGAAGCCCTGGGGGGCAACCTATATCGGGCGACGGGTGCCTCCGGCGAGGCCATCGAAGGGGTGCCGGGCGAAGAGGCCATGGGGGCCCTCAAGCAGTTCACTCTGGAGAGCTCCAACGTCAACGTGGTGGAGGAGATGGTGGACATGATCACCACCCAGCGTGCCTACGAGATGAACGCCAAGGTGGTCTCTTCCGCCGATCAGATGCTCAAATTTATCACCCAGGCATTGTGATGATTGGGTCGATGTTGCGTTGTGTCGGATTGGCTCTGCTGCTCGGCGGTTGTTCCACCTATGAGTTGCAGGCTCCGGAGCCCGGCGATGAGAAGTGGGCGCCCTCCCGTTCCCAGATGACCCGCACCGGTGTGGGGGAGGATGGCAGCCTCTATCGTAATGACTACATGATGACCCTGTTCCAGGATCGCCGCGCCTATCGTATCGGCGACATCCTGACCGTGATGCTGGAGGAGCGGACCCAGTCCAGCAAGAAAGCCAACACCAGCATGAACAAGAACAACAGCATCAATGTGCCCGCCCCTTCTATCGGTGGCGTATCACGCCCCGACTGGGGAGCCTCGATCAGCGCCGATCGCGACTTCGATGGTGGTGCCACCTCCAGCCAGCAGAACACCTTGGCGGGGGCCATCACGGTCACCGTGGCCGAGGTGATGCCGAACGGGGTGCTGGGGATCCGCGGGGAGAAGTGGATCCGTCTCAACCAGGGGGATGAGTACATCCGTCTGGGGGGCATGGTGCGGGTCGAGGACATCGATCAGAGCAACCGCATCTCCTCCCAGCGTATCGCCGATGCCCGCATCACCTATGCGGGACGCGGTGCCCTTGCCGACAGCAACCAGATGGGCTGGCTGGCGCGCTTCTTCAGCTCCGCCTTTGCTCCCTTGTGAGGACTCCAATGAACAGATGGTGTATCGCCTTGCTCTGCTGCCTGCTGCCGGGTATTGTCACCGCCGCGCCCGCCAAGCGGGCCCTGCTGGACATCGCCGATGTGCAGGGGATGCGAACCAACCAGCTGGTGGGGTACGGCCTGGTGGTGGGTCTCTCCGGCACAGGGGATCGCAGTCAGGTCAAGTTCACCGGCCAGTCCATGACCAACATGCTCAAGCAGTTTGGCGTGCAACTGCCCGATGACATCGACCCCAAGCTCAAGAACGTCGCCGCCGTGTCGGTGCAGGCGACCCTGCCTGCGCTCGCGGGCAAGGGACAACTGGTGGACGTGACCGTCACCTCCATCGGGGATGCCAAGAGCCTGCGGGGTGGGTCTTTGTTGCTGACTCCCATGCGCGGCATAGATGGTGAAGTCTATGCAGTCGCTCAGGGGAACCTGGTGGTGGCCGGTGTCAAGGCGGAGGGGCAGTCAGGTTCCTCCGTGACCATCAATGTGCCCACCGCAGGCATCATCCCGAATGGCGCCATCATAGAACGGGAGGCCGCCAGCAGCTTCTCTGACAAGCCCGAAGTCACCCTCAACCTGCATCAGCCGAACTTCAAGACGGCGCGTAATGTGGAGCGGGAGATCAACCGCCAGCTTGGCCCAGTGGCCAAGGCGATCAGTGCCGGGCGGATCCAGATTACGGCCCCTCGCGACGAGAGCCAGCGCATCTCTTTCATGGCCCTGCTGCAGGATATCGAGATCGACATGGGCAAGGAACGGCCCAGGGTGGTCTTCAACAGCCGCACCGGCACCGTCGTCATGGGGCAGGGGGTCAAGGTGCACAAGGCGGCGGTCAGTCACGGCAGCCTGACGGTTACAATCGGCGAGAGCCAGACCGTGAGTCAGCCCAACGCCTTCTCCAACGGCCGGACCACCACTACACCGAACTCCCAGATCCAGGTTGACCGGGAGCGCAACAACATGTTTGTCTGGCCGGATGGCACTTCCCTTGAAGTGATCGTCAAGGCAGTGAATTCCCTGGGGGCGACCCCGGATGATGTCATGGCCATTCTGCAAGCCCTCGACGAGGCGGGAGCCCTCGAAGGCGAGCTGGTGGTCATCTAAGGATTGTTATGACCCGAATTACGTCCGAGCCTGGTTTCTATCAGGATCTCAATGAGCTGCAGCAGATAAAGAGCAACCCGGATCAACGGGCGGCCCTGGAGGCGGCAGCCGGTCAGTTTGAGGTGAGTTTCTTGCAGACTGTGCTCAAACACATGCGTTCGGCCTCTGACGCCATGCAGGATGAGGATGACAAGCTTATCAAGGGGCAAGAGCTCTATCGCGACATGTACGACAGCCAGCTGGCCATGAGCCTGGTGAAGCGCGGCGGACTGGGCCTCAAGGAGCAGATGGTCAATCAACTGGCCCCCACATTAAAGAATGCCGAGCCTGTGGTCGCTTCAGAATCCCAGACCCTGGCTGCCTTCAGTCAGCCTCTGAATTCGGCAAAAATGAGGAAAGTTGACTGATGTCGCTGCTCAATATCGGTTTTAGCGGACTCAACGCGGCACAGATCGCGCTGAACGTCACCGCCCAGAATATCGCCAACGTCAATACCGTCGGTTACAGCCGCCAGGAGGCCATGATGGGCAGCCTGTCCGGTTTTGGCCGGCTGGACAACGGCATGGGGGTGGAGGTGACCGGGGTGCGCAGGATCACCGATGACTATCTGGTGTCCCAGCACTGGCGCAGCCGCTCTTCGACCGGTTCCTCCTACGCGTTCCATCAGTACATCAATACCACAGAGCAACTGCTCGGCAGCGAGTCGATGAACATCACCAAGGGGCTGGACAGCTTCTTCGCTTCCCTGAACGCTGCCCTAGACAGCCCGGAAACACCGGCCCAGCGCAGCCAGATCGTCAGCTCGGCGGGTGCCCTGGCCAACCGCTTCAATCAGCTCAACGAGAGCCTGGTGACTCAGGAGAAGCAGATCGATGATCAGCTCAACAGCACTGTCACTCAGGTCAACAGCTACCTGAAGCAGGTGGCGGAGCTCAACACCCAGATCGGCGAACAGGCCTCCAAGGGGATCAACACCTCGGCACTGGAAGACAGCCGCGAGCAGATAGTGCGCGAGCTGTCGACCTTCATGGAAGTGCGGGTCAATCGCCAGAGCGACGGCTCGTTCTCCCTCAGCCTGCCTCAAGGCCAGCCCCTGGTGCTGGCGGGCAGCAGCAGTACCCTCTCCCTTGCCGGTGATACCCTGAGTCTGAACTTCGGGCCTCAATCCTTCGAGGTACCCAAGCTGCAAGGGGGAACCCTGGCCGGGGTGCTGGAGTATCGCACCACGGTACTTCGCCCTCTGCGCGACGAGCTCAACCAGATAGCGAAGAAGCTGGCGGATGACTTCAACGCCAAGCAGGGGGGCGGGATCGATCTGAACGGCGATCCGGGCAAACCGCTATTCAGTTACGACCCCCTCAATCCGTCCGGTACCCTCAAGGTGGCAGACGGCTTCACCGGGGAGCACCTGGCCTTCGCCAAGGCGGGGGGGGGGGCGGGTGACAACCGTAACCTGCAGGAGCTGCTGACCATCAAGGATGACCAATATGACGCCTACAGTGCCCTATTGGGCCGCATGGCGGTGCAGAGTGGTCAGGCCAAGGCAACCATGGAGGCGGATGCCAACATGGAGAAGCAGCTGGCCACCAAGCTCAGCAGTGTCAGCGGCGTCAACACCGACGAGGAGGGGGTCAAGATCATGGCCTACACCAAGGCCTATCAGGCCAACGCCAAGGTGATCAGCACCTCGGATCAACTCTTCAACTCCATCCTGAACATGTTCTGACGAGGCCAGCATGCGCATCAGCACCAACCAAATCCAGCTCAGCATGCTCGATAACCTGCAGCAGGGCTTCGGTGAATACGCCAGGCTCGATCGCCAGATCTCGTCCAACAAGCGGATCCTGCAGCCCTCCGATGACCCCGTCGGCAGCGTGCAACTGCTCGGCCTGAAGAAAGAGCAGGCGGCGATGGCGCAGTACCAGAAGAACATTGCCAATGCCAAGAGCCAGCTTTCCCAGGGGGAGATCCAGCTCGATACCATGACCAACATGCTGAGCCGTCTGCGGGATCTGACCCAGACAGCGGCCAACGGCTCCCTCTCCGAGGATGATCGTCGGGCTGTCTCCAGCGAGCTGGCCATCATCAAGGATGGTCTTCTGGATCTCGCCAATGCCCGCAATGAAAGTGGATCCAGTCTGTTTAGCGGCAGTCAGGTAGATAAAACCACCATAGTGAAAGACCCAAGCGGTAATTATATCTATCAGGGTGATAGCCTGGTGCGCGAGGTCGGCATCGCCAAGGGGGTGACGGTTGAGCTCAATCACACCGCCGACAAGCTGTTTATCCAGAACGGGGACTTCTTCAAGCAACTCGATGACATGGTGGCCGCCTTCGACAGCGGTGCCGCAGACTCCACCAATCAGGCAAGGACCATGCTGGATCGCAGCCTGACCCTGCAAGATGACATCAGCCAGATGGTCAGCTCCATTGGTGCGCGTATCAACCTGCTGGATCAGGTCGACGAAGGACATGCGGAGAAGAGCGTCTATAGCAAGGAAGTGAGCAATCAGATAGAGTCCCTCGATTATGCCAGTGCGGTGACCCAGCAAGCCCATGTACTGATGGCGCTGCAGGTGCAGCAGCAGGCTTTCGCCAAGGTGAACGGCCTCAGCCTGTTCAACTACATGCCTTAAGCCTTTCAAGGAGCCAGGATGCAGATTCAACAAACCCGTCCGGGCGGTGTGGCCGAGACCCCGGCCCAGCCCAAGCTGCACGGACGTCAGACTGCCCAGGCTACTTCTCCCCAGGTCACCCGTCAGGAACGCCAGCCCAATGTCATCCGGCTCGACCGCTGGGCCCTGATCGGCACGGCGCAGCAACGTATCGCCCACGCCCAGGGCAGTGAACAGGCACTGAGCCAGGTCTGGGGCGAGCTGAAGCGCCTGGAGCAACAACTCGGCCAGAATCGGGCGGCGAGCGGCGAGTTGGTTTCTCGTCTCAAGCTGCTGGAGGATAAGCTGACCCAGCCCCAGGCGCCGTTGACCTCCGAACTAAAGCCCCGCCTGCTGACATCGGCCAGCGACAGCCGGGTGCACTACAGTGCGGATCGCCTCGACTTGCTGAGCCCCAAGTCGAGCGCCGAGCGGCTGGTGTTCTCCTTCCCGCAGACCAGCAGCGCCGTCGAGGTGTTGCTGCCAGCCGGCGCCAATGAAGCGGAAGCTGCTACCAGACTGGATCGGGCCCTGCGCAAAGAGCATATCCAGGCTCGCCTGAACGAGCTGGGCAAGCTGGAGCTGAGCGTGCCGGATCAGCACAGGCGCAAGCTGGACGAACCCGTGCTGCTGAGTGGGGAAGGGATCCGCATCCCCGCTGGTAACCCGGTCCCCGTGCAGTTCAAACCCAGGGCCGGTCAGCTGACCCAGCTAGGGGAAGGGCTCGACAAGGGGGAGCTCAGGCAGGAGCAGCAGCGCCTGAAGCGGTTGCTCGGCGAGATCGAGCAATCGGTGCGGGAGCTGAAGCAGTTTCGCCAGAAGATGGTCAAGCAGCTCGATCGCGTGAAGGCCCGCAGTCAGAACCTGCAGCAGGAGGAGCTGGAGCAGTTGCAAGGCAAGCTCAGCAATCAGCTTAAAGAAGGTGGCTTTATGGGGACCATGTCCGGCCTGCTGGCCCAGGCCAATGTGTCGCGCCAGAACGTGGTGGCCTTGCTGACCTGAGGCCGGCAGAGAGAGTCGAGCTAAAAAAACCGCCAGCACTTGCTGGCGGTTTTTGTTTCATGGCTTGAGCAGGGCGTAGAGGCTCAGATCCGATGCAAAACCAGACTCGCTCAATCCCTGTTCTATGGTCTTGATAAAGCCTGCATTGTGCTGGCGTATGGTGTGATAGCTATAGAACAGGTTGATGACATCCTGCTCTTCCAGCTCCTTCTCCATGGCCATCAGACACAGATAGCTGCGCAGCAGGAAGCAGTCGATGACCAGCAACTGATAGGCCTGGGCCGGGGTGTTCTGCTGCTGCGGGAAGTTGTGGTGGTAGACGTAGTAGAGCAGGTAGTTGTCCATGATCTGGGGACGGGCCGCCAGGAAGGGCGAGACCTTGTCGTACCAGGCTTGCTGCAGCCGTGCGAGTTTAGCCTCATCATAGATCCCCTCCAACAGCCGGTTGATCTTGTCGAGACAGCCTTGCATGGTCTGCCGCCCACGCCTTCCCTGCGAGTAGGCCAGCAGTTGATGGGTGATGGTTCGCAGCCCCCACCACTGCAACCGCGGCAAGACCGGCAGCTGGTCGAACATGGTGAGGAGCTCTCCCCGCTCGGCCAGCACGGCCACCTGATCCAGGAAGGCTTCGTGTGACAGCTGTGAGGGATCCCGGTGGACCAGCATGCCGATGAGCCACAGCCGTATTTCGACGGGCACCTCAGTGGCGGCCAGCACATGGATGCTCAGGCTGTGCAGGGTCGCCATGGCGGTAGAGGGGGGGGAGACGAACGGCAGGCGTTGATCCAGCTCGGTGACTTCGGTCTGCATCGCCATGGGATCGAGCAGCAACTGCCGGCTGACCTCGGGGCAGGAGAGCATCAGGGATTTCCTGACCTGGTTGCCGATGCGTGATTGGGATCTGGGGTAGGTCTTGCAGGTATGGCTCAGTGCCTCGGCCCCAGCCTTGCTGTGGATCTGACACAGACGGTTCTCATCGAGGAAGGGGCAGGCCCCCTGCTCATCGAGCTGGATCTCCCCCCAATGCTCATTGCTCTGTTTGACCTTGCGGATATGCAATTTGCTGAGGGACTGGACTGTGGGGTCCGGGTGCTTCTCATAGTTCCGGAAGGTCAGCTTGTCGATGCTGATGGTCCAGCTATGACAGCAGTTGTCCTCGCAGCGATCTCCTATGCATTGGAAATGTTTAACGAAGTGAGGGGTATAGAGAGAGGCTGCCATGTCGCTGTCCGGTGAGGGGAGGTGTCGCGATAAAAGCAATAACCATGCCGAATACCCTGACTCTCTGGCAGTTTCATGGATTGTGACGGACGCAGGAAGCACAAAAAAATATGCGTCAAGCCGCCTACATTTCTGCAGGAAAGGGGTCGCCTATATCTGATGTCAACCTAACAGGCTGCAGTGCAGCGTCATATCGAGGAATACATCATGGGCTTGTCCATTCACACCAACTTCGCTTCTCTGACCACCCAGAGCCAGCTCAATACCACCAACAAGATGCTGGGCACCGCCATGCAGCGTCTGGGTACCGGTCTGCGCATCAACTCCGCCGCCGATGACGCCGCCGGCCTGCAGATGGCCACCCGTCTGCAATCCCAGTCCAGCGGCCAGAAAGTGGGCATGCGCAACTCCCAGGATGCCATCTCCATGATGCAGACCGGTGAAGGCGCCATGGACGAGATGAGCAACATCGTTCAGCGCATGAAGGATCTGGCTACCCAGTCTGCGAACGGCACCAGCACCACCGAAGACCGCAAGGCCATGGACGCCGAGTTCACCGAACTGCGTGCCGAGCTGGACAACATCACCAACAACACCACCTTCGGTGGCCAAGAGCTGCTGAAGACCGGCAAGGGTTTCCAGGAAGATGTGACCTTCCAGATCGGTGGCACTGGTGCCGAGAAGCTGGAACTGAAAAAGACCGGCACCCTGGCCAAGGCGCTGGCAGAAGTTGTGGGTACCGGCAAGGGTACCGATGGTGCAGCCGTCAAGGTCGGTATCAGTGATCAGGCCAAGGCAACCGCCTCCATGGCCGAGCTGGATACCTTCTCCCAGAAGATCGGTGAGTCCCGTTCTGCCTTCGGTGCCAACATCAACCGTCTGGAACACACCGTCAACAACCTCTCCAACATGAAAGAGAACACCGATCTGGCGAACGGCCGCATCATGGATGCCGACTTCGCCCAGGAGAGCACCAACATGACCAAGAACCAGATGCTGATGCAGGCTGGCATGTCCGTGCTGTCCAACTCCAACCAGATGACTGGCATGGTGACTTCCCTGCTGCGTTAATCCCTGTGGCACTCATCCCCGTGATGAGTGCCCTCTTCCTCCCGTTCTTCTCCCCCTTTTTCCGCTTTTCCGCATCTTTTTCCGATCTCCATTCAAGTCTTGGCCGATACCTGTCGCTTCTCACTCCCATAGGGTTACCCGCTGCATCGCAGCTTTTTTGAGGAGTAAATCATGGGTTTGTCCATTCACACCAATTTCGCTTCCCTGACCACTCAGAGCCAGCTGAACACCACCAACAAGATGCTGGGCACCGCCATGCAACGCCTGGGCACCGGTCTGCGCATCAACTCCGCCGCCGATGACGCCGCCGGCCTGCAGATGGCCACCCGTCTGCAATCCCAGTCCAGCGGCCAGAAAGTGGGCATGCGCAACGCCCAGGACGCCATCTCCATGATGCAAACCGGTGAAGGCGCCATGGACGAGATGAGCAACATCGTTCAGCGCATGAAAGATCTGGCTACCCAGTCTGCGAACGGCACCAGTACCGCCGACGATCGCAAGGCGATGAACGCCGAGTTCAGCGAGCTGCGCGCCGAGCTGGACAATATCACCACCAACACCACCTTTGGTGGTCAGACGCTGCTGGCCAAGGACCAAGGTTTCCAGAAGGCCGTGACCTTCCAGATCGGTGGTACCGCCGCCGAGAAGCTGGAGCTGAAAGACGATGGCGCCCTGGCCACCGCCCTCAAGGGCGTGATCGCCGATGACAAGGGTACCAAGGGTACTGCCGTCGCCGCCGGTATCGATGACCAGACCAAGGCCACCGCCGCCATGGCCGAGCTGGACACCTTCTCCAAGGGGATCGGCGAGGCGCGTTCCGCCTTCGGTGCCAACATCAACCGTCTGGAACACACCGTCAACAACCTCTCCAACATGAAAGAGAACACCGATCTGGCGAACGGCCGCATCATGGATGCCGACTTCGCCCAGGAGAGCACCAACATGACCAAGAACCAGATGCTGATGCAGGCTGGCATGTCCGTGCTGTCCAATTCCAACCAGATGACCGGCATGGTGACTTCCCTGCTGCGTTGATGAGTTGCCTGGCCACCTCGAGAGGGGTGGCCTTGTTATTGCTTGTGCGTTGGAAAGCACCGACTCGGTTTTTTCCAACGGGCATGCCACCGATAAGTTGATAAGGATGTGATGATGCAAGTAGATCCGGCCAGCATGGCGATGCAACTGGTAGCCATAGAGCGCCAGAACATGGACAAGCTGCTGAAGAAGCAGCTGGACAGCGTCAAGGGACAGCAGAGCGCCATCAGCACGCTCACCACCAAGTTGTCGACCTTCCAGACCATGCTGAAGGATTTGAACAAGGCGACCAACCTGCAGGCCCAAAAGGCCACCATGTCCCAGGACGGAGTCATGACGGTCACCAGCAACGGCAAGGCCAGCTCGGGTCAGTACAACTTCTTCGTGGAGCAGCTTGCCCAGTCCCATCAGGTGGGTCTGCAGCTCGATAGCGACACCACTCCGCTGCCGACCGATGGCGTCTTCTCCCTGACGGTGAAGGGCAAGACCATCGACATCGATCTGGCGACCCTGCCGGCCGGCGCCACCGCGAAGGACCTGGTCTCCCACATCAACAATGCCAAGGACAACCCGGGGGTAAAAGCGACCCTGGTGCGCACCGATGGCAAGGTGAGCATGGTGCTGACCAGCAAGGATAGTGGTGTGGAAAACGCCATCACCCTGGGTTACAGCGGCGATGCCACCAATGCGTTGGGCACGGCCGTCGCCAGCAAGACGGACATCACCCAGGCACAGGATGCCAGGCTGCGCATGGGGGGCGACAACCCGCTGACCATCACCTCCTCCAGCAACAAGATAGAGAACGTGGTCGACGGCCTGACCTTTCAGCTGACCAAGGCCCAGAAGGTGGGGGATGCCCCCCTGATGGTGACCATAGATCAGGACAAGGAGGCGGTGACCGGCTCCCTCAAGAAGTTCGTCGACAGCTATAACGAGTTGATCGATGAGCTGGCCAAGATGACCTCCAGCGATCCCAAGGCACCGGGGGCCCTCTCCTCCGACAGCGGGGTGCGCAGCCTCAAGAGTGCCCTGTCCCGCAGCGTGCGCGAGTTGCCCAATGATCTGACACTGGGCAGCCTCGGCATCAAGACCGACAAGGCGGGCAAGCTCTCCTTCAACGAGACCGACTTCAACAAGACGCTGGAGAAGGATCCCGAGCTGCTCGGCAAGGCGCTGATGGGGGATGACGGCCTGCTCAAGCGGATGAGCGATTCACTCGACCCTTATACCAAGCGGGATGGCGCCCTGAAGGGACGCAAGACGGGTCTGGAGGCGAGTGAGAAGCGGGTGAACGAGCGGATGGAGGCACTGGATCGCCGTATGGAATCCGCGTATAAGCGCTACCTCAATCAGTTCACCACCATGAACCAGATGATGCAAACCATGGGCGCATTGTGAGTCGGTGAACGCCTATTCTCCTGAATGAGTGAGTCTTTCATGTTTGAACCCCAAGATGGCTACGATGCCTATCAGTTCGCCGCCACCCAGGCCAAAGCGGCGAGTGCCGATCCCCACCAATTGGTGCTGATGCTGATGGATGGATTGCTTGATGAAATGGCACGGGCCGAGGGCCACATCCTGGCCAAACAGTACGAGCGCAAGGGGCAGTCCATCAACAAGTGCCTGCAGATCCTGGGGGGGCTCGACAGCGCCCTCGACATGGATAAGGGCGGCGAGCTGGCCAGCAACCTGCATCGTCTGTACGACTACTGTGGGCAGCGGCTGTTCGAGATCAGCGTGGCCAACGATGTCGCCGGCTTCGCCGAGGTGCACCGCATCCTGCTGGAACTGAAAGAGGGTTGGGAAGCGATGGCACGCCACCCGCGCTGAGGCGGAAGCCTTCTTTCCCCATAGTGTATAAGTTGCAGATAACTTGTTGAAATACAACATATACACATCTGGCCTGTTCCTTGCTAGTTGGCAGGGTCGTTTTATATCGGGGCCATCATCATGTCCATGACCGGGTCTGTGCATCCCAGCACGGAACAAGAGACTCGCCAGCGCCAGTTACTGGGGTTGGGGCGTCTGATACTACAACAGGCCCGTGCCGGGCAGTGGGATGCAGTGCGCCTGGCGGATCAGCGCCTCGCCCAGTTCATCGGTCATCTGCGTCAACACCCCACCCTCTGGCAGGCGCTGGCACCGGCCCGCGATCAGGTTCGCGGCTGGCACCGGGAGGCCTTCTCGCTCTGCGAGCAGGAGACCAGGCTGCGCAAGCAGGAGTGGCAGTCCCTGTCCGACAAGCGGGAAGGGCTCCAAGCCTATGACGAGGCGCAAACATGGGCATGATCCCCTTCATCGCGGCCGAGCCGGTCGCAACTTCGTCTTCGAGCGGCTTTACCCGTCTCTCTCGTCAACCCGACGGGCAGGGGGAGGCCTATCAGCCGCTGGATCTCCCGTTGGAGGCGAGCGCCTCCCCCGTCGTAGAAGAGATTGCCGTCAGAGAGCCTAACGGCGAGACGACAGATCAGCCTATGCCCGAGGTGGTGGAGCAACTGCACGCCTTTAC
This sequence comes from Aeromonas intestinalis, assembly GCF_054052485.1. NCBI lineage: Bacteria > Pseudomonadati > Pseudomonadota > Gammaproteobacteria > Aeromonadales > Aeromonadaceae > Aeromonas > Aeromonas intestinalis. The sequence goes on along the minus strand of NZ_JBSTYK010000008.1, from coordinate 165,611 downwards.
CCATATGCCCCCAGTGTTTATCCGCCCTGAGGAAGCGTCGCGACTGCTGGTTGCCCGTCAATCGGCGGATCCCGTGCCCCAAAGCGTCACCGTTCATGAGGTCGGAGACGGTTCCCCATCCGTCTCGGCGGCGCTGCGCTCCCTGTCACGCTTCGAGCGGCAGGAGGCCGAAAGGACCCCCGTGGTGCTGCCTGCCGAAGTGAGCAAGGAGAGAGTATCCCAGCTCACGGGAGAGGCCGCCAGGATGCTGAGCCGGTCGATGGGCCAGGACGGCAAGCAGCCACCCTCCGACAAGCTGGTTGCCGGTTTACCGCCCCTGCCGGGGGCGGAGGGACGATCCGAGCGGGATGGGGTGATCACCGACCTCAAGGCCATGGCCGGGCAGCCGGTGCCCACCTCCTTGACCCGAGCGGCGGAATACCAGTGGGCACCGGCCCGTCTGGCGGACAGCCCGGCCCAGTGGGGCCAGCAACTGGTCGAGGTGCTCAAAGACAAGGTCGAGCTGCAGGTGAACCAGAACATCAAACAGGCTCATATCCGCCTCGATCCCCCCGAGCTGGGTCGCCTGGAACTGACCGTCAGGATGGATGGAGATCGCCTCAACGTGCAGCTCAACGTGACCAACCCGGCGGTGCGCGAGGCCTTGATCCAGTCGATGGAGCGGCTGCGCATGAGCTTGGCCCCCCATCATGCCGGTGGGGTCGAGGTGAATGTGGGTCAGGGGGGTGAGCAGGAGCGGGGAGAGCGCTGGCAGCAACAGGACGGGATCCTGGCGGGGCGGCGACTGTGGCAGGAAGAGCCTGGCTCGACGGACGAGCTTGCCCGGGACTGGCTCAATACCCTGGTTTGATTTTTCCATTATCCAACGATAGCGAGAGTGATTTCATAATATGCGGCGAGTCATGAAGTGGTTGATGATGGTGATAATGGCTCTGTGCCTGCTGGTGGCGCTGGCCTATGGCGCTTATCTCAAACGGGATTCCTTAGCCGTCTGGCTGGGGTTGGCAGAGGCCAAGCCCGAGCTGAGCAAGACCCCCCTGTTCAAGCCCATGGAGCGTTTCGTCATCAGCCTTGAGGGGGATAGAGAGCCCCACTATCTGGTGCTGGAGCTGGCGCTGGTCACCCATAACCCCGCCCAGCTCGAGACTCTCAATGAACTAACCCCCCTGATCCGCAATGCCATGGTGCAATATTTCAGTCATCGCTCCCACGATGCGGTGAAGAAGGAACTGCAGAATATCTCGGCTCTGCAGTCGTCCCTGCTCAGCAAGGTGGTCACAACGCTGCAGGGGTATGGCTACAAGCCCTATCTGGATGAGGTGTTGGTCACCAAGGTGCTGGTGCAATAGAGCATGATGGACGTCGGCTGGGATACCCATGACGATCACGCTGTCTCGCCCCCCCGTACCGGCGAGCAGGCGATCCTGATCCGTTACCTGTCACTGGTGAAGCGAGCCGCCAGCCACCTGCGCAGCCAGGTCTCGGCCAGCTTCGATCAGGAAGACATGGAACAGGTCGGCATGATGGGTCTGCTGGAGGCCTGGCGCCGCTACGGCAGCGAGCCTGATGCCCAGTTCGAGAGCTATGCCTTCAAGCGGATCCGTGGTGCCATGCTGGACGAACTGCGCCGCCTCGACTGGCGTCCCCGCCAGCTGCGCCAGCAGGTTCATGGCCACAATCAGGCACAGCGTGAGCTGTTCAACCGCCTTGGCCGCAACCCGACCGAACAGGAGCTGGCCGAAGCACTGGCGTGCTCCGTCGAGGAGGTGCGCCAGCTTGCTTATGCCAGCCAGGCCGAAGCCCTGCAGAGTCTGGAGGAGTGGCTGGAGAACGGCGGCAAGGCTCCGGCCACGGAATCCGGTGATGTGGATATGGCCATGACCCTCGGCAAGGTGCTTCGCTCCCTGGACAAGCGGGAGCAGTTGCTGCTTTCCCTCTACTACCAGCAGGAGCTGAACATGAAGGAGATAGCCCTGGTGCTAGGCCTGACCGAGTCGCGGGTGTGTCAGTTGCACAAGCAGTGCGTCCTTCAGCTCAAGCAGCGTTTGGTCGATTCCATATAGATAGTGCCTCTCCCCCGCGGCGAGGCTTGTTGATTTCTGCGGGAGCATTCATGCAAAAACAGATTGGTATTGGTGTTATTTTCGTTTGTGTGCTGGGAGGCTTCATGATGGCTGGTGGTCGGCCCATAGCCCTGTGGCAGCCGGCCGAACTCATCATCATCATTGGTGCCGCAGCCGGCTCCATGTTCCTTGGCAACTCCAAGGAGGTGATGCACGAGATGTGGCGCCAGGTAAAACTCTGCTTCAAGTCCAACAAGGATGAGAAGGAGATCTACCGCGAGTTGCTGACCCTGATGCATCAATTGCTGGAAGAGACCCGAAGCAAAGGGATGAAGGCGCTGGACGAGCATGTGGAGAACCCGCAGCAAAGTTCCGTCTTCCTGATGTATCCCCAGGTCTCCGAGGATCCGCAACTGCTTGGTTTCATCATCGACAACCTGCGCCTGCTTGGTATGGGCAAGATCACTCCCCACGAACTGGATACCATTCTGGAGCAGGAGATCATGGCCATCGAGGAGGATATGCTCAAACCCTCCCATGCCCTGCACAAGACAGGGGAAGCCTGCCCCGGCTTTGGCATACTGGCGGCCGTCATGGGGATCATCATTACCATGCAACAGCTCGATGGTCCCCTGAGCAACATAGGGGTCCATGTGGCTGCCGCCCTGGTCGGGACCTTTATCGGGATCTTCCTCTGCTACTGCCTGTTGGAGCCCATCAGCAACGCCATGGAGGAGATGGTGAAACGTCGTATCGGCATGCTGATGTGCATCAAGTCTATCCTCATCGCCCAGTTGCGCGGCAAGACCCCGCTGCTCTCCGTCGATGCGGGCCGCAAGATGCTGGAACCTGACGTGAAACCCAGCTTCCTCGAATTGGAAGACTGGGTGACGAATAGGGCGATGTAATGCGCAACCACGAGCAGATCATCATCAAGCGCCAGCAACGGCGCAGCAGCGGGCCCAAGAGTGGCGGTGCATGGAAGGTCGCCTTTGCCGATTTCACTTTGGCGATGATGGCCTTTTTCATGGTGCTTTGGATCCTGGCTGTCTCCAGCCAGGAGGAGCGGGAAGTGGTGGCCAGCCGCCTGCGCGACTACAGCATCATGGACAGCGAGGCGAATCCGTTCGACATCAGAAACAGCCCTTATCCGGTTGATCTGGGGGGCAATCCGTCCGTATTGGAGGAACTGAGCCCTCAGTTTGTGGAAGAGGGGCAACGCATGCCGAGACACATGGAGCGCAATCGCAGTATCTTCAATGACGGTGCCGAGGGTGGCTATGAGAGCCTGCTGGTGGGCAAGATAGAAGGAGAGCTGCAGATGAAGCAACTGGCAGGTTTCATCGGCTCCATGGCGGATCAAATGCAGGCCAAAAACAACCTGGAGCTACAGCTGGTTCCCCAGGGCTTGCGCATTCTTATTCGCGATGATGATGAGCGGGAAATGTACAGTCGCGGCAGCGCCCGCATCAGCCCTTTCTTCCGCCACCTATTGATGGCCCTGGCCCCTGTATTCCAGCGAGTGGAGAACCGGGTAATGATCTCCGGCCACACCGACAGCACCCCCTTTGCGGGAGACAACTACAGCAACTGGGAACTCTCCTCTGATCGGGCCATGATGGCAAGACGGGTATTGCTTGCCGGTGGCATGCCGCCGGAGCGAGTTGGCCAGGTGGTCGCCATGTCGGATACCATGCTGGAGAACGCAACGGATCCCAGGGGCAGTCAGAATCGCCGTATTGAACTGCTGGTGATGACGACCCAGGCGGAGAAAAATCTGGAACAGCTGTTCAGTACCCAAACCCAAGCCGCCACTCAGCAAGCCAAGGATGCCACTGCCCATGGGAACCTCTGATAGCGAACTGCCGGAATGGACCGAGTTCAACGATCCCAGACGCAAGGTTCCCCGCTGGTATCTGCACGACGGTTCCACACCCCTGGAGTCCCAGAGCTGCGGTATTGCCGCCCGCCTCATGGTCTCTGGTTTGTTGTTCGACAAGCGTATTGGCAGAGCGGTTATCAAGGATATTGGCCCGGGTGGAGTCGGCTTCCTGACTCCTTCCCGCTTCACCTTGCCTGATGTGGTCAGCCTTTGCCTGTCACCCAAGATAGTGCTGGAGTGCCAGATCACCCACAGGCGCCCCATCGGCCAGTACCTTAGTTTTTATGGTGCCCGCTGGGCCAATCCAGCGTCCGTGGATCTCGCACCCGTACTCAGCCACTGGCGGCACTGCTTCATGGCGTCAGTAGAGGGCGGGCCTGCTTCAATCCCAGCGGATCCGGCAGCGGTGCAAGGCTGAGGCCGCCACGTCCCATGTCCAGCCCTCTCGCCGGCTGCAGGAGCAGGGGGTCGTGCAGACTCTCGAGGGATACCGCCCTCACCAGCAATGGCTTGTTACTCGGCCGGGTACCGCCGGGCGCCTGACTACGGCCATAGACGATGGGGCAGTTGGTCACCCCCTGACCATCTGGCAGCTGCCAGGCGGGGTTCCAGCGGCTGGCTTCATTCATGGCAACGCCTTTTGCCTGTGCCCAGCCGAGCAGCGAGCAATTGTCCGGCTGTCGCCACACCTGGATATCACTCCCTTCCTGCCAGGATGGCAGAGTAAATTTGTAGTGAGCCGCCCTGTCCAGCAACTGCGACAGAGCGATGAAACGTGCCACATAGAGGCGTGTCTCTGTCGGCAGTGACAGTTCCCATAGATTACGTGTTCCCGCGTTGATGACGGCCTTCAGCACCCGCCCTTCCCCTGCGTTATAGGCCGCCAGTGCCAACAACCAGTCCTGGCCGAAGAACTGATACAACCAGCCTAGATAAGAGAGCGCGGCCTCGGTGGACAGGGGCAGCGAGTAGCGGCCGTCATAGCCAGGTGTCATAGGGACGGTGAAGCGGGCCGCGGTATCCGGCATCAGTTGCCAGGGGCCAGCGGCTCCCGCGGAGGAGACCACATCCAGTCGGTAGCTGCTCTCGATAAGAGGGAGGAAGGCCAGCATTGAGGGAAGCTTGCGTTCACGAACCTGTTGTTCCACCCAACGGATCAGGGGCTGTGATTGAGCGATCCTGCGTTGCAGGTGACTGCGCTGCAGCAGCAGATACTGGGTCTGCTGAGCCACCAGTTCGGCTCCCGTTCCTCCAATCGGGGTAGGAAAGCCAGCTTGCCAATGATAATTATCATAGGAGTAGCAATGAGTGCTGATGAGGAGCAACAAGAGGGCGAGCTGTCGGAACGATAATTTAATCAGGAGAGAGGACTTCTGGCGAGGCGCTGATAAAAACATGATGAATCTCAACAGTTTTTGACAATATCTGTCGACTGTTCATGTGGTATCCAGGATGTGATAAGCATGGTAACACGAGTAAAAAAGACCCCAAAGGCGGGTAGGGCGATTCAGAAGTTTCTGCTTTATCTGATCCTTATTAATTTCGGTTTGATGTGGCTCTATGTCATGTATGCAGATGAGCTGACATTCGGCTCCAATCTCCTGCTGACTTTTTTGATCATCCTCTATAATCTGCTGCTCTGTCAGCTGGTTGTTCTACGAGCCCGGCGGGCGGGGGATGGTTATATCATCTACCCAGTGGTAGGCGTGAGCATCATACTGTGTGCCGTTGTGTTGTTTCGCTTCATTATTTCCCCCTGATGGTGGTTATTTGGTGTTGCTTCTCACGGGGATGAATTAAATCCAGTCATGAATAACTCTTGAAAAATCAATTCATTTAATCGGCTGTGCCCCACAGCTACGTCAATATGTTCCCCACGCCCGAGATCCTTGCTTGAAAAGCCCTCTGCTCGTCCTTAAACTTCATGGTGGAGAAAAGTGGATCAAAGTGGTTTTATCGGGCGATTTGCCTCCTTAAACTCACCTTCGGGGACTGACATTTGTTGCGTGGCGCTCACGCCATCAGCCTGGACAGCAAAGGGCGACTGGCGATTCCGACCAAATATCGAGACTGGCTGCGCGACGAATGCGACGGCCAGCTGGTCTGCACCATCGACATCGCTCACCCCTGTCTGCTGCTTTATCCCCTGAATGAATGGGAAGAGATCGAGCGCAAGCTCAAGACGCTTTCCAGCACCAATCCCGCGGAGCGCCGCCTGCAGCGCCTGCTGCTCGGCAACGCCATCGAGTGCGAACTGGACGGCAATGGCCGTCTGCTGCTGAGCCAGCCGCTGCGCAATCACGCCGGGCTGGACAAGAAAATCATGCTGGTGGGCCAGCTCAACAAGTTTGAGCTGTGGGACGAAGCCCGCTGGCAGCAACAGATCAATGACGATATCCAGGGCCTGCCCGAGGACGATTGGGCGAGTTCACCACGACTACAGGATTTCTCTTTATAAATGACCCAAGCCGCTGAACACATCACTGTGCTGTTGCACGAAGCCGTCGAAGGGCTGGCCATCAAGCCGGACGGCGTCTATGTCGACGGTACTTTTGGCCGGGGTGGTCACTCTCGTCTCATTCTTGAAAAGCTCGGCCCCAATGGCCGGCTCATCGCCATCGATCGGGATCCCCAGGCCATTGCCGAGGCAGCCAAGATCCAGGATCCCCGTTTCGAGATCGTGCACGGCCCCTTCTCCGGCATCACCACTTATCTGAATGAGCGCGGTCTGCTGGGCAAGGTCGATGGCTTCCTGCTGGATCTCGGCGTTTCCTCCCCCCAACTCGACGATGCCGAGCGCGGTTTCAGCTTCATGAAAGACGGCCCGCTGGACATGCGCATGGACCCCACCTCCGGCCAGAGCGCGGCCGAGTGGCTGGCCCGTGCCGACGTGGATGACATCGCCTGGGTGTTGAAGACCTTCGGTGAGGAGCGTTTTGCCAAGAAGATCGCCCGCGCCATCGTCCATGACCGGGTGACCGAGCCCTATGTGCGTACCCGCCAGCTGGCGGAGATGATTGCCAGGGTCAATCCGAGCAAGGAGAAGGGCAAGCACGCCGCGACCCGCAGCTTCCAGGCCATCCGCATCTATATCAACAGCGAGCTGGACGAGATCGAGACCGCGCTGAACGGTGCCCTGCAGGTGCTGGCTCCGGAAGGGCGTCTCTCCGTCATCAGCTTCCACTCTCTGGAAGACAGGCTGGTCAAGCACTTCATCCGCAAGCACGAGAAGGGCCCCGAGGTACCGCACGGCATCCCGTTGACCGAGGCTCAGCTGGCGGGTGGCCGCAAATTGAAGTCGGTCGGCAAGGCGCTCAAGCCATCCGATCATGAAGTCACCGAAAACACCCGCGCCCGCAGCTCAGTGCTGCGGGTGGCCCAGCGTCTGGCGGATTGAGTCATGAGCGAGGTGCGCGTTCATCTGGCCAAGGAGATCATCGGGGATCTCTGGCGCCACAAGCTGCAGGTCCTGCTGGCCGTCGCCGTGCTGGTCACCGCCTTCGCGGTGATCCTGGTGACCAACATGACCCGGGGCCTGACCGCCAAGCAGAATGACCTGATGGCGGAAGAGGACAGGCTCAACATCGAGTGGCGGCACCTGCTGCTGGAGCAGGGCACCCTGGCCGAGCACTCCAGAGTAGCGAGCCTGGCCATGGATAAATTGCAGATGGCTCGCCCCCTGGTGACCACCGAGAAGGTAATAACTCAACCATGAAACGCAAGGCTGCCACCCGGGCACCGGCAAAAGAGAAAGCCAAGGCCAAAGCACCGTCACTCTACCCGTGGCGCTTTCGCACGCTGGTCTTCTTCATCGGCATCGCCTTTGCGGGTCTGATCCTGCGTCTTGCCTGGATCCAGGTGATCGATCCCGATCGGCTGCGCCAGGAAGGGGACATGCGTTCATTGCGCACCACCTCCACCCAGGCGGTGCGTGGCATGATCACGGATCGCAACGGTGAGCAGTTGGCGGTATCGGTGCCGGTCGAGGCCGTGTGGGCAGACCCCAAGACGGTACACGAGACCGGTGCGATTCATAACGAGCGCGCCTGGCTGGCGCTCTCCGCCGTGCTCAAGCTCGACATCAATACCCTCAAGCATCGCATCTCCAACCCGAGCAAGCGCTTCGTCTATCTGCAGCGGCAGGTGACGCCGGCGGTGGCGGAATACATCAAGGGGCTCAAGCTCGGTGGCATCTATCTGCGTCCCGAGTCCCGCCGCTTCTATCCGACCGGCGAGATAAGCTCCCATCTGGTGGGGGTGACCAATATCGATGGCAGCGGGATCGAGGGGATAGAGCGCAGCTACAACGAGTGGCTGACTGCGACCCCGGGTGAGATGCGGGTGCGCAAGGACCGTCAGGGCCGCGTCATCGAGCGGCTCGGTCTGGTCAAGGAGGGCAAGAACTCCAACGATCTGCAACTGAGCATCGATCAGCGGGTACAGGCGCTGGCCTACCGGGCGCTCAAACGCGCCACCGACGAGAACAAGGCGACCTCCGGCTCCATGGTGATGCTGGACGTGAAGACCGGCGAAGTGCTCGCCATGGTCAACACCCCCTCCTACAACCCGAACAATCGTGGCCAGTACCAGAGCTTCCGGGTGCGCAACCGGGTGGTGACCGATACCTATGAGCCGGGCTCCACCATCAAGCCCCTGATCCTGCTGAGTGCGCTCCAGGCAGGCGTGACCAGCTGGAAAGACACCATTCAGGGCGGCCCCCTGTTCATCGGGGCCAAGCAGATCCGCGATGTGAGTATTCACAAGGCGACCAACCTGTACGACATCCTGCGCTACTCCTCCAACATCGGCATGTCGCGCATCGCCCTGCGCATGCCGGCCCAGGAGATGATCAACACTCTCAGCATGGTGGGCTTTGGCATGGATACCGGCAGCGGTCTGATGGGGGAAAGCAGTGGCATGCTGCCCCAGCGTCGTCGCTGGTCCGATATCGAGCGGGCGACCCTCTCCTTTGGCTATGGCCTGCGGGTCACCCCGCTGCAGCTGGCTTCCGCCTACGCGACCCTGGCCAACAAGGGCAAGCGGGTGCCGCTCTCCATCATCAAGGTGACCACGCCTCCCAAGGGGGAGCAGGTCATCGATCACAACAACGCCACCGCCATGTTGCAGGCGCTGGAGTACGTGGTCGACAACGCCATTCCCAAGGCCAAGATCCCCGGCTACCGGGTCGGCGGCAAGAGTGGTACCGCCAAGGTCGCCGTCGCCGGTGGCTATGGCAAGGACTACATGGCCTGGTTCGCCGGTTTCGCCCCCGCCAGCAACCCCCGCTTCGTCATGGTCGTAGTGATCAACGAGCCCAAGGGCACTGCCTACTACGGCGGCGCCGTGGCTACCCCGCCCTTCGCCGAGGCCATGGGCGGCGTGCTGCAACTCTTCAACATTCGTCCCGACGGGATTTCTCCTGCCGTTCCCGCCAAGCTTGCCCGTATGGAGGCTCCCAATGCTGCCCCGCGCACTTGATCAACTGCTGCGCCCCTTCGGCATCCACGCCCCGGCGCTCCCCCTCACCGACATCCAGCTGGACAGTCGGCGCGTCGGGCCCGGTTCGCTGTTCGTGGCCGTGCGCGGTCACCAGATGGATGGCAGAGGCTTTATCGAACAGGCGGTGGCTCGGGGAGCCGCCGCCGTGCTGTTTGAGGAGGACGGTGAATTCGTCCCGCCCGTGCTCTCCGTTCCCTGCTACGGGATCCCCGATTTGCCCGCCAGGCTCTCCGAGCTGGCCGGTCATTTCTATCAGCAGCCCAGCGACAGATTGCAACTGGTCGGCATCACCGGCACCAACGGCAAGAGCACCACGGCCCTGCTGGTCGCGAATTGGCGCACCCTGCTGGGGGGCAAGGCCGGGGTGATGGGTACCATAGGCAACGGTCTGTTCGGCAAGCTGGTGGAGGCGCCGAACACCACCGGCAGCGCGGTGGAGGTGCAAGCCACTCTGGATGCCTTGCAGCAAGAGGGGGCTGACCTGGTGGCGATGGAGGTCTCCAGCCACGGTCTGGTGCAGCATCGCGTGGCGGCCCTGCACTTTGCGGCGGCAGCCTTCACCAACCTGAGCCGGGATCATCTGGATTATCACGGCACCATGGAAGCCTATGGCGCGGCCAAGGAAGAGCTGATCAAGCTGGTGAATGAGCCTTGTGCAGTCATCAATGCTGATGACGAATTGGGTCGCAGCTGGTTGTCCCGTTACCCCAAGGCGGTGGCCTTCGGGGTGAATGGCCCCATCGCCCATCATTCCGGGCGACAGTTGACGGCGCAGGATCCCCAATTTCACCAACAAGGTTTTCACACACAGATTAACTCCAGCTGGGGGAATGGTGTATTATCCGCCCCCTTGCTCGGCCGCTTCAACGTCAGCAATGTGCTGGCGGCCATGGGCGTGATGCTGGTGCTCGGCTACGATTTCGACGCCTTGCTGGATAGTGCCCCCAGGCTGCAGCCGGTGACCGGCCGCATGGAGTGTTTCGGCGGTGGCGATGCGCCGCTGGCCGTGGTCGATTATGCCCATACCCCGGATGCGCTGGAAAAAGCCTTGCAGGCCCTGCGGGTGCACTGCGAAGGCGAGCTCTGGTGTCTGGTGGGTTGTGGCGGCGACCGGGATCGCGGCAAGCGTCCCATGATGGCCGCCATGGCAGAGCAGTATGCGGATCGCGTGATCCTGACCGACGACAATCCCCGTACCGAGGAGCCGGCCCAGATCATGGCGGACATGGTGGCGGGTTTTCGCGATCCCGCCTCAGTGCAGATCGAGCACGACAGGGTCAAGGCGATCGGCCTGGCGCTGGCGCAGGCGAGCAAGCAGGACATCATCCTGGTGGCCGGTAAGGGCCATGAGGATTATCAGATTATTGGCACTGACAAGCGGCATTACAGCGATCGGGAAACCGTCGCCGCCGCCTTGCACACATTATTGGAGTCATTCACATGATGACCCTCAGGCTTGCCGAACTGGCGCAGGCGCTCGATGCCCGTCTGATCGGCGGTGACGCCGAGATCACGGCGGTCAGCACGGATACCCGCACCCTGGGTGCTGGCGCGCTCTTCGTCGCCCTGCGTGGCGAGCGTTTCGATGCCCACGATTTCTGCGATCAGGCGGTCGCGGCCGGTGCCTCTGCGCTGCTGGTGGAGCGGGAGCTGCCACTGGCGGTGCCTCAGCTGATCGTGGCCGACAGCCTCAAGGGGCTGGGGCGTCTGGGCAGGTTGGTGCGCGAGCGCATCAACCCGAAAGTGCTGGCCATCACCGGCAGCTGCGGCAAGACCACGGTCAAGGAGATGGCGACCGCCATCCTGCGTCACGAAGGGGAAGTGCTGGCCACTGCCGGCAACTTCAACAACGAGGTAGGCGTCCCGCTCACCCTGCTGCGCCTCGAGCCGCAACACAGGTTCGCGGTGATGGAGCTCGGGGCCAATCACCCGGGCGAGATTGCCTGGACCACCTCGCTTGCCAAGCCTGATGCCGCCATCATCAACAACGTGGCGGCCGCTCATCTGGAGGGTTTCGGCTCCCTGGAAGGGGTATTCCACGCCAAGAGCGAGATCTTCGAGGGTCTGGGGGAGGGCGGCAGCGCCATCGTCAATGCCGACAACGAATTCTGGCCGAAGTGGCAGGCGAAGGGCATTCAGTGCGCCTTCTCCATCGAGGATCAGAGCCAGCCGTTCCACGCCCGCGACATAGGCTTCAATGCCGATGGCTGCGCCGAGTGCACCCTGGTGACTCCGAACGGTGAAATCAGTCTGACCCTGGCCCTGCCGGGCCGCCACAACGTGGCCAATGCCCTGGCGGCGACCGCCGGTTGTCTCGCGCTCGGCGCGTCGTTGGCCTCGGTCAAGGCGGGCCTGGAGCAGATGGCACCGGTCAAGGGGCGCTTCTGCGTCCAGCGCTGGGGTGGCCTCACCCTGGTGGATGACACCTACAACGCCAGCGTGGAATCCGTGCTGGCTGGCATCGACGCCCTGACCGCCATGGGTGGCTACAAGGTGCTGGTGTTCGGTGACATGAAGGAGTTGGGTGAGGAGTCCGCCGCGCAGCATGCCCGGGTCGGACGCCACGCCCGCGAGCGCGGCCTCGATGCCGTGCTGACGGTAGGGGAACAGAGTCGCCACACCGCAGATGCCGCGGCTGGCCGACATTTCGATAACAAGGCGTCGTTGTTTGAAGTGCTTGCGCAAATGATAAATACACACCCGGAAATCTCGATCTTGGTCAAGGGCGCCAGGGGCTCCCGCATGGAAGATATCGTCAAGATGGTCACCGACCATCAGGAGTCTGCCACATGCTAGTCTGGCTGGCGGAACTGCTGACCCCGCACTTCACCTTCTTCAACGTCTTCTCCTACCTGACGTTTCGCGCCATCCTGTCGATCATCACCGGCCTGGTGGTGGCGCTCTGGATGGGGCCGCGCCTCATCCGCCGCCTGCAGATCATGAAGTTCGGCCAGGTGATCCGCAACGATGGCCCCGAGTCTCACCTCAGCAAGAAGGGCACCCCGACCATGGGGGGCCTGATGATCATCGCCGCCATCTTCACCTCGGTGCTGCTCTGGTGCCGCCTCGACAACCCCTATGTCTGGCTGGTGCTGTTCGTGCTCGGCGCCTACGGCGCCATCGGCTTCGCCGATGACTACCTCAAGGTGGTGCGCAAGAACACCGATGGCCTGATTGCCCGCTGGAAGTATTTCTGGCAGTCGGCGGTGGCGCTGGCAGTAGCGGTCTTCCTCTACGCCACGGCCACCCATGACGGTCAGACCCAGCTGGTGGTGCCCTTCCTCAAGGATGTGATGCCGCAACTTGGCCTGATGTTCATCGTGCTGACCTACTTCGTCATCGTCGGCACCTCCAACGCGGTCAACCTGACCGATGGCCTGGATGGGCTCGCCATCATGCCGACCGTGATGGTGGCGGGGGGCTTTGCCCTCATCGCCTGGGCGACCGGCAACGTCAACTTCGCGAACTATCTGCATATTCCCTATGTGCCCTATACCTCCGAGCTGGTGATCGTCTGTACCGCCATCGTCGGGGCGGGTCTGGGCTTCCTCTGGTTCAACACCTATCCGGCCCAGGTCTTCATGGGGGACGTGGGTTCCCTGGCCCTCGGCGGGGCGCTCGGCACCATCGCCGTGTTGGTGCGTCAGGAGTTCCTGCTGGTGATCATGGGGGGCGTCTTCGTGATGGAGACCGTCTCGGTGATCCTGCAGGTGGGTTCCTACAAGCTGCGCGGCGTGCGCATCTTCCGCATGGCACCGATCCATCACCATTATGAGAAGAAGGGCTGGCCGGAGCCGCGCGTCATCGTGCGCTTCTGGATCATCACCCTCATGCTGGTGCTGCTCGGTCTCGCCACCTTGAAGGTGAGATAAGCCATGGTCATCATCATCGGACTCGGCAAAACCGGACTCTCCTGCGTTGATTACTTCCTCGGCCGAGGCATCACGCCGCTGGTGATGGATACCCGTGCCAATCCCCCCGGCAAGGATCAACTGCCCGCCGGGGTGGAGCTTATCCAGGGGCTGGATGGGGATCGTCTCAAGCAGGCCCACATGATAGTGGCGAGCCCGGGTATCGCGCTGTCGACCCCCGAGCTGAAGGCGGCCGCCGAGTTCGGGGTGCGCATCGTCGGTGACATCGAACTGTTCGTGCGCGGGACCCAGGTGCCGGTCATCGCCATCACGGGGTCCAACGGCAAGAGCACGGTCACCACCCTGGTGGGGGAGATGATCGCCGAGGCCGGGCTCAAGGTGGGCGTCGGTGGCAACATCGGTACTCCGGCGCTGGATCTGCTCAAGCAGCCGATGGATCTCTGCGTGCTGGAGCTCTCCAGCTTCCAGCTCGAGACCACCCACAGCCTGCGCGCCGCCGCCTCCGTGGTGCTCAATCTCTCCGAAGATCACATGGATCGCTACGCGGGCATGGCCGACTACCGGGCCGCCAAGCAGGAGATCCATCAGCACTCCCAACACATTCTGATCAACCGTGACGATGCCCAGACCCAGCCCGACGTGGGTCAGGTGTGGCAAAGCTTCGGGCTGGACTGCAACGGCTACGGCCGCTGCGAGCTGGATGGTCGCTTCTGGCTGACCCTGCACGGCGAGCCGCTGCTGGCGGTGGACGAGATGAAGATCGTCGGTGCCCACAACCAGGCCAATGCCCTGGCCGCCATGGCCCTGTGCGATGCGGTCGGGATCCCCCGCGAGCCACAGCTGCGGGTGCTGCGCCGCTTCGAGGGGCTGCCTCATCGTGCCCGCTTCGTGCGTGAGGTGAACGGGGTGCGCTGGATCAACGACTCCAAGGCCACCAACGTCGGGGCGACGCTGGCCGCCGTGGCCGGGGTACGTGAGTCGGTCAAGGGCCGTCTCTTGCTGCTGGCCGGTGGTCAGGGCAAGGGGCAGGATTTTGGACCTGTTCAAGCGCTCCTCGGCAGTCAAATCGACCACATGTACTGCTTCGGGCAGGATGCTGACGTACTGCTCGCCTTGGGTGAGCAGACCGAGCGAGTGGCGGATCTCGACGCCGCCATCGCCAAGGCCGCCGCCGATGCTCGCCCAGGCGACTGGGTGCTGCTGGCCCCGGCCTGCGCCAGCCTGGATCAGTTCAAGTCCTTCGAAGCGCGCGGCGATCGCTTCACCGAGCAGGTGCTGGCCCTATGAATGCCCTGCGCGTTGTCGCCGGCTTCCTGCAACGCCTGTTGTTACCGGCGCGCCCCGCCGGTCTGTTCGATCGGCAGTTGGTGGTGCTGGCCCTGGCGCTGATGTCCGTGGGTCTGGTGATCGTCGCGTCGGCCTCCATTCCGGAAGGGATCGCCATCAACAACGATCCCTTCATGTTCGTCAAACGTCATGGCCTCTTCCTGGTGATGGCGCTCGGTATCTCCTGGTTCGTGCTGCAGGTGCCCATGGCGCGCTGGCAGCAGTACAACGGCCCCATGCTGCTGCTCGCCATCGTCATGCTGGTGCTGGTACTGCTGGTGGGGCGCAGCGTCAACGGCTCCGTGCGCTGGTTGCCGCTCGGTCCCTTCAACCTGCAGCCGGCCGAGTTTGGCAAGCTGGCGCTCTTCGTCTATCTGGCGGGCTATCTGGTGCGTCGTCAGAGCGAGGTCCGTGAGCGCTTCATCGGCTTCATGAAACCCATGGCGGTGCTGTTCGTGGTGGCCATCTTGCTGCTGGCCCAGCCGGATCTTGGCTCCGTGGTGGTGATGTTCGTGACCTCCCTTGGCATGTTGTTCCTCGCGGGGGCGCGGCTGGTGCAGTTCATCGGCCTCATCCTGGTGGGGGTGAGTGCCGTGGTGACCCTGATCATCGCCGAGCCTTACCGGATGCGGCGGGTCACCTCCTTCCTCGATCCCTGGGCCGATCCCTTCGGCAGCGGCTATCAGCTGACCCAGTCCCTGATGGCATTCGGCCGTGGCAGCTGGTTTGGCGAAGGGCTCGGCAACTCCATCCAGAAGATGGAATACCTGCCGGAGGCGCACACCGACTTCGTGTTCGCGATCCTCGGTGAAGAGCTCGGTTACGTGGGGGTGCTGGGCGCACTCTTCCTCATCTTCGCGCTGGCTATCAAGGCTCTCAAGCTGGGCCATCAGGCGCTGGTGGCCGAGCGGTTGTATGAAGGCTATCTGGCCATCGGCATCGGCATCTGGTTCAGCTTCCAGACCTTCGTCAACGTGGGGGCGGCCAGCGGCATGATGCCCACCAAGGGGCTGACCCTGCCCCTGGTCAGTTATGGTGGCTCCAGTCTCATCATCATGATGGTGGCGGTGAGCATGTTGATTCGTATCGATTTCGAGTTGCGTCAGGCCAGTGCCCAGGCGCGCGTGCGGGAGGTTTCGTGAGCAAGACGTTGCTGGTGATGGCGGGCGGTACCGGGGGACACGTCTTCCCGGGTCTGGCCGTGGCCGATCGCCTCAAGGCCCAGGGTTGGACCGTTCACTGGCTCGGCACCGCCGACCGGATGGAGGCCGAACTGGTGCCCGCCCACGGTTACCCCATCTCCTTCATCGACATCCAGGGGGTGCGTGGCAACGGCATCAAGCGTCTTCTGGCCGCGCCCTACCGCATCGTCAAATCCGTGCTGCAGGCCCGCCGCGTGCTCAAGACCATCAAACCCGATGTGGTGCTCGGCATGGGGGGCTTCGCCTCGGGTCCCGGTGGCGTCGCCGCCTGGATCGCCGGTATCCCGCTGTTGCTGCACGAGCAGAATGCGGCGGCCGGCATGACCAACAAGCTGCTAGCCCGCATCGCCAAGCGGGTGCTGATGGCCTTCCCCGGCGCCTTTGCTCCCAATGCCCGCACCGCCGTGGTCGGCAATCCGGTGCGCCCCGAAGTGGTGGCGCTGCCGGATCCCGTGCTGCGCAGTGCTGCCGACCCCCTGCGGCTGCTGATCGTCGGTGGCAGCCTGGGGGCCAAGGTGCTCAATGAGCAGGTGCCGCCCGCCGTCGCCGCCGCCGGCGTGCCCATTGCGGTGCGCCATCAGACTGGCAAGGGCAACCGGGACACCGTCGCCGCGGCTTATGCCCAGCACGGCGTCGAAGCCGAGGTGAGCGAATTTATCAAGGACATGGCGGATGCCTACGCCTGGGCCGATCTGGTGGTGTGCCGGGCGGGGGCGCTGACGGTCTCCGAAGTGGCGGCCGCCGGGCTCGCCGCCATCTTCGTGCCGCTGCCCCACGCGGTGGACGATCACCAGACCCGCAACGCCCTGACCCTGGTGGATGGCGGCGCCGCGGAGTTCCTGCCCCAATCCGAGCTGACGCCGGCCTCCCTGGCCGCCCGTCTCTCCTGGCTCGCCGGGCGCAGAGAAACCTTGCTGAACATGGCGCAAGCCGCCCGCCGCGTCGCCATCACCGATGCCGCCGAACGGGTTGCCGATGAATGCAAACGGCTTGCGACCCAAAAATGATGATCAAGATGGCACCCGCAACGCCGTGCCGTCTTATCCCGAGAATGTTGATGTCGCCGCGCGGCTGCGCGGTGGACTAAAGAGAGAAGATTATGACCAAGGTTGAACTGGCAAAACTGCGTACCGTGATCCCCGAAATGCGCCGCGTGCGTCGCATCCACTTTATCGGCATAGGTGGCGCCGGTATGGGCGGGATCGCCGAAGTGCTTGCCAACGAGGGATATCAGATCTCCGGCTCCGATCTGGCGCGCAATGCCGTGACCGAGCGTCTGGCTTCCCTCGGTGCCCACATCTTCGTGGGTCACAGTGCCGAACACGTCAACGAGGCGAGCGTGGTCGTGGTCTCCACCGCCATCAAGCAGGACAACCCCGAGCTGCTGGCCGCCCGTGAATTGCGCATCCCCGTGGTGCGCCGTGCCGAGATGCTGGCAGAGCTGATGCGCTTCCGTCACGGCATCGCCATCGCCGGTACCCACGGCAAGACCACCACCACCAGTCTGGTGGCGAGCATCTATGCCGAGGCGGACCGGGATCCGACCTTCGTCATCGGTGGTCTGCTCAACAGTGCCGGCACCAATGCGCGCCTGGGCAGCAGCCGCTACCTCATCGCCGAGGCTGACGAGAGCGACGCTTCCTTCCTGCATCTGCAGCCCATGGTCTCCATCGTGACCAACATCGAAGCGGATCACATGGATACCTATGGCGGCGACTTCTCCAGGTTGAAGGCGACCTTCATCGACTTCCTGCACAACCTGCCGTTCTACGGTCTGGCGGTGGTCTGCGTGGATGACCCCGTGATCCGCAGCCTGCTGCCGGAGATCGCCCGTCCGACCCTGACCTATGGCCTGTCTGACGACGCGGACGTGCAGGTGCTGGACTTCGAGCAGACCAGCAACCGCAGCCGTTTCCGGGTGCGCCGCAAGGATGCCGGTGAGCTGCTGGTCACCCTGAACCTGCCCGGGGTGCACAATGCCCTCAACGCCGCCGCTGCCATTGCGGTCGCGACTGAAGACGGCATCGGTGATGACGCCATCATCCAGGCCCTGTCCAAGTTCGAAGGGGTGGGTCGCCGTTTCCAGCAATATGGCGAGTTCGAGACCGGCCGTGGCAAGGCCATGCTGGTGGACGACTACGGTCACCACCCGAGCGAGGTCAAGGTGACCATCAACGCCGCCCGTGCCGGTTGGCCCGAGAAGCGCCTGGTGATGGTATTCCAGCCTCACCGCTACAGCCGTACCCGGGATCTCTACGAAGATTTTGCCGACGTGCTCTCCAAGGTGGATGTACTGGTGATGCTGGAGGTCTATGCCGCCGGTGAGGAGCCGATTCCCGGCGCCGATGGCCGTGCCTTGTGCCGCACCATCCGCTCCCGAGGCGCGATGGAACCCATCTTTGTCGCAACGCCGGACGATGTCCCGGCGGTGCTGGCGGACCTCATCGGCGAGGGGGATCTGGTGCTGACCCAGGGGGCAGGGAACGTCGGGGCGCTGGCCCGTCGTCTCGGCGAGATGAAATTGAGCGTGGATAGCATGAAATCCGGTGCCTGAGGGCCCAATGAGTATTTTGACCGCCAAGCCGGCGCCTATATAATGGCGAACCGGTCTGCAAGTGGCCGACATGGCGCGTTAAACGGGGATCGATCGGGTGGAGGCAAGGGCACAAGGGCGCACCAAGGGGGGCTTCATCGCCGGGGTGGGATTTTTCATCCTGGTCATATGGGGGCTCTACCAGACTGCGCTGGATGTTAAAGACTGGCTGACGGATGCCAGTCGGTTGCCCATGAGCGAGCTGTTGCTGCAGGGGCAACACGAATATTTGAAAGCCGATGAGCTGCGCAATGCCGTGCTGGATGGTGCCCAGTTGCGCAATTTCTTCGAGCTGGATGTGAACGAATTGCAGACGCGTTTGAACGCGCTGCCCTGGGTGGCCCAGGTGTCGGTCCGCAAGAAGTGGCCGAACAAGATCAAGGTCTACCTCACCGAACAGGATGTTGCGGCCCGCTGGAATGGCAACCGCTTCGTCAATACCAAGGGTGAGGTGTTCAGTGCCCCGGACAGGGTGAAAAAGCCGCTGATGCAGTTGTCCGGGCCCGATGATCAGGCCGCCAAGGTGCTGGAAGCCAGCCATCAGTACGAGGCCTTGCTGGCGGCCAGGGGATACAAGTTGATGGGGGTGAATCTGACCCCCCGCCATGCCTGGGAACTGACCCTGGATGGCAACATTCAGCTGTTTGTGGGGCGCTCGGATATCGCGCTTCGTCTGCAGCGGTTTATCGATGCCTTCCCGGTCATCGAACCCCGTGAGCGGGTCGCTTACGTGGATCTTCGATACGACACCGGAATGGCAGTTGGCTGGAAGAAAAGCGAAGAGAAAGTGAATGACCAACACCGCAGATAGAAATTTGATTGTCGGACTGGATATCGGCACGACCAAGGTGGCGGTACTGGTTGGCGAAGTGCTGCCGGATGGCGAGCTCAATGTCATCGGCATGGGCAGCCACGCCTCACGCGGGATGGAGAAGGGCGGGGTCAACGATCTCGACTCCGTGGTCAAGTCCCTGCGCCGTGCGGTGGAAGAGGCAGAAATGATGGCCGACTGCCAGATAAGCTCCGTCTATCTGGGTCTGTCAGGCAAGCACATCGATTGTCGCAACGAGACTGGCATGGTGCCCATCTCCGACGAGGAGGTGACCCAGGAGGACGTGGACAACGTCATCCACACCGCCAAGTCGGTGCGACTGTCCGATGAACTGCGGGTGCTGCACGTGCTGCCCCAGGAGTTTGCCATCGATTATCAGGAAGGGATCAAGAATCCGGTCGGCCTGTCCGGCGTGCGGATGGCGGCCAAGGTGCACCTGATCACCTGCCACAACGACATGGCTCGCAATATCGAGAAGTGTGTCGAGAAGGTGGGTCTGCGGGTGGATCAGCTGATCTTCTCCGCCCTGGCGTCCAGCTATGCGGTGCTGACCGAGGACGAGAAGGAGCTGGGTGTCTGCGTGGTGGACATCGGCGGTGGCACCATGGACATGTCGCTGTTTACCGGCGGTGCCCTGCGTCACACCAAGGTGATCCCCTATGCCGGCAGCACGGTGACCAGCGACATCGCCTACGCCTTTGGCACGCCACCGCTGGATGCGGAAGCGATCAAGGTGCGTTACGGTTGCGCCCTCGGCCGTCTGGTCAGCAAGGAAGACAATATTGAAGTCCCCAGTGTCGGCGGTCGTCCGGCGCGCAGCCTGCAGCGGCAGACACTGGCTGAAGTGATTGAACCCCGTTACACCGAGTTGCTCTCCATGGTGAATGATGAGCTGGTGCGGGTGCAGAGTGAGTTGAAGGCTCAAGGGGTCAAGCATCAGCTGGCGGCCGGAGTGGTACTGACCGGTGGCGCAGCCCAGATCGAAGGCATCGTGGAGTGTGCGGAGCAGATCTTCCAGAGCCAGGTCCGGGTGGGTGAGCCCATGAACATACGTGGATTGAGCGATTACGTGCAGGCGCCAGTGTATTCGACCGCGGTCGGGTTGCTGCAATACGGCCGGACCAATCAATCCACCGGCAATAACAAGGAATATGCCGCCAAGGCAAGCGTAGGTGGGCTGGTCAAACGGGTCAGCAACTGGTTGCGTGGCGAGTTCTAAGAGATTTTGCGTCAGTCAGCAAATAAAGCGGAGAGACAACATGTTTGAATTTATGGATAGCCACACTGACGAAGCCGTCATCAAGGTGATAGGTGTGGGTGGCGGCGGCGGCAACGCAGTCGAGCACATGGTTCGTCAAAACATCGAGGGTGTTGAGTTCATTACCGTCAACACCGATGCCCAGGCCCTGCGCAACTCCAGTGCCAACACCACGCTGCAGATCGGTGGTGGTATCACCAAGGGTCTGGGCGCTGGCGCCAACCCGGAAGTGGGCCGTGACGCCGCCATGGAAGACAGGGAAGCGCTGCGTGAGCTGCTGACCGGTTCCGACATGGTGTTCATCGCCGCCGGCATGGGCGGTGGTACCGGTACCGGGGCTGCCCCCATCGTGGCCGAAGTCGCCCGCGAGATGGGTATCCTGACAGTGGCTGTCGTGACCAAGCCGTTCTCCTTCGAAGGGAAGAAGCGGATGGGCTTCGCCGCTCACGGTATCGAAGAGCTGTCCAAGAACGTCGACTCCCTGATCACCATCCCCAACGACAAGTTGCTGAAGGTGCTGGGTCGTGGCATCTCCCTGCTGGACGCCTTCAAGGCGGCCAACGACGTGCTGCTGGGTGCGGTGCAGGGCATTGCCGAGCTGATCACTCGCCCGGGCCTCATCAACGTCGACTTCGCGGACGTGCGTACCGTGATGCGCGAGATGGGTACTGCCATGATGGGTACCGGTTCAGCCTCCGGTGATGACCGTGCCGAAGAAGCGGCCGAGAAAGCCATCTCCAGCCCGCTGCTGGAAGACGTGGATCTGGCCGGTGCACGTGGCATCCTGGTTAACATCACCGCCGGCATGGACATGACCATCGAAGAGTTCGAGACAGTGGGTAACGCCGTCAAGGCCTTTGCCTCCGAGAACGCGACCGTGGTCGTGGGTACCGTTATTGACCCGGAAATGCACGACGAACTGCGTGTGACCGTGGTGGCTACCGGTATCGGTGCCGAGCGCAAACCGGACATCACCCTGGTCAAGAGCAGCCAGGTGCAAGAGCGCCCGGTGCGTCAGCCGCTGGTGAGCGACATGATGCAAGGCCGCGTGATGGAAGAAGCCCCGGCCAAGGTGGTGAACGCCGAGCCGCAAGCTCGCCGTGAGCCGGATTATCTCGACATTCCTGCGTTCCTGCGCAAGCAAGCTGACTAAGCCTCTGATGGCTCTGGTTTGTTTGTTGCTTAAGGATTGTGCTATGATGGCCCGGCAACGACCATCTGGTCAGGAATTTGAGCTGTTAAGCGGATACGCCCATGATTAGACAAAGAACCTTGAAAACGAGTGTCCAGGCCACCGGTGTGGGCCTGCATTCGGGCCGGAAAGTCACAATGACGTTCCGTCCGGCGCCTGTTAACACAGGGATCGTTTACTTGCGTACCGATCTGAATCCTGTGGTAGAGCTGCCAGCCAACGCCGATCAGGTACGTGATACCGTGCTTTGTACCGCTCTGGTCAACGAAGCCGGTGTTCGTGTGTCGACTATCGAACATCTGTCTGCCGCCCTGGCCGGGATGGGGATCGACAACCTCTATGTGGAGGTTGACGCGCCCGAGATCCCGGTGATGGATGGCAGCGCACATCCGTTCATCTACCTGCTGCAGGAAGTGGGTATTCGTGAACAGAATGCACCCAAGCAGTTCGTGCGGATCAAGCAGAGCGTCCGGGTTGAAGACGGCGACAAGTGGGCGGAATTCCACCCCTATCGCAACGGCTTCAAGATGGATCTCGAGATCGATTTCCAGCATCCGGTGTTTGAAGGCCGCAACCAGCGTTGCGTGCTGGACTTCTCCGGCAGCTCCTTCGTGAAAGAGATCAGCCGTGCCCGTACCTTCGGCTTCATGCGTGACATCGAATACTTGCGTTCCCAGAACCTGGCGCTGGGCGGAAGCCTGGAAAACGCCGTGGTGCTGGATGACTACCGGGTACTGAATGAAGATGGTCTGCGCTACGAAGACGAATTCGTGAAGCACAAGATGCTGGATGCGATCGGTGACCTGTATATGTGCAACCGCAGCATCATCGGTGAATTCCGTGCCTACAAGACGGGCCATGCCCTGAACAACAAACTGCTGCGTGCCTTGCTGGCCAAGCAGGAGGCCTGGGAACTGGTGACCTTCGAGGGTGAGGGCGAGAAAGCGCCTATCGCTTACTACGACAACGGTCTGGTTCTGGCCTGATAGCTGTGCAACAGGACGTCGGTCACCTCTCCGCACCGACGTCCTGTCATTTGTGTATTCCACTCCTTAATACCGATTATCTCCCGGTTTTATTACCCGTGCGGGCCTCTGGCCTCACCTGACCGAGCAGACAAGTTTCTATGAGCATTACCCTGATCCTCCATGGCAAGCAGCGCCGCAAGGTGCACTTACCCAAACAACGTCTGGCCTGGGTCGGCGGTATTCTCTTCTCCCTGTTGGCATTGGGCGGTGGCTGGCTCTGGCAGAGCTGGCACCAGAAGATGGAAGCGCTGGAAGTGGCGCTGGTCCTCGCGCAACAACAAAAATCGACCCAAGGGGCTGATGAAGCCCGTGAACAGCTAGCCATGCTGGCCGCCCAGGTGGGCACCATGCAGGGGCAGTTGGGTCGCCTCAATGCCCTCGGCGAGCGACTGACCGAGAAGGCAGACCTGGATCCCGAGGAGTTCAACTTCAAGGAGCTGCCACCCATGGGGGGCCCCTCCTATGATGCGGATCTGGAAGTCAGCCTCAACGAGCTGCAAGATTCCATGGCACACCTCAATCGCCAGCTCAGCAGCCGTGAAGAACAGCTCTCGGTACTTGAATCTTTCATCATGAATCACCATATCACTGATGCCGGTTTTATTTCCGGCTCGCCGGTCAAGCAGGAGCGGGTCTGGATCTCCTCGGGCTTTGGTGGCCGGGTCGATCCGTTCAACGGCCGTGCCAAGATGCACAAGGGCGTGGATTTCCGGGGCAAACCCGGCACCCCCATTCTGGCGACCGGCAAGGGGATCGTCAGCTGGGCGGGACGTCACCCGGAATTTGGCAACATGGTGGAGATCGACCATGGCAATGGTCTGGTCACCCGTTATGCCCACAACTCCAAGCTGTTGGTGGAGGTGGGTACCCTGGTCGATGAAGGCCAGAAGATAGCCCTGATGGGCCGCACCGGTCGTGCGACCGGGGTGCATTTGCATTACGAAGTGTTGAAAGATGGTCGTCAGGTCAACCCCGCACGCTTTCTGAACGCCAGACGGGGTTAGGTTTTTTCTTCAGGTTCCAGTGACGGAACGCTTATATAACCAAAATAGTTGGTACCCATGATTAGCACACTGCTCACCAAGATTATCGGCAGCCGGAACGACAGAACGCTCAAGGCTTTGCGCAAAATTGTAAAACAGATCAATGCGATGGAGCCTCAGTTCGAGGCACTGTCCGATCAGGAACTGCAGGCCAAGACGGCCGAGTACCGTCAGCGTCTGGAGCAGGGTGAGACGCTGGAGCAGCTGTTGCCGGAAGCGTTCGCCACCGTGCGTGAAGCCTCCCGCCGGGTGTTCGGCATGCGTCACTTCGACGTCCAGCTGATCGGCGGCATGGTGCTCAACTCCAACCGCATCGCCGAAATGAAGACCGGTGAAGGCAAGACTCTGACCGCGACCCTGCCGGCGTACCTGAACGCCCTGTCCGGTCGCGGCGTGCACGTGGTGACGGTGAACGACTACCTGGCCAAGCGTGACGCCGAGGCAAACCGCCCGCTGTTCACCTTCCTCGGCATGACGGTCGACTGCAACGTGCCCGGCATGGATGCGTCCCAGAAGCGTGACGCCTACGCCGCCGACATCACCTACGGTACCAACAACGAATTCGGTTTCGATTACCTGCGCGACAACATGGCGTTCTCGCCGGAGCAGCGCGTGCAGCGTCCGCTCAACTACGCGCTGGTGGATGAGGTGGATTCCGTGCTCATCGACGAAGCCCGTACCCCGCTCATCATCTCCGGCCCGGCGGAAGACAGCTCCGCCATGTACATCCAGATCAACAAGCTGATCCCGCTGCTGGTCAAGCAGGACAAGGAAGACTCTGAAGAGTACACCGGCGACGGCCACTACACCGTGGACGAGAAGAACCGTCAGGCCCTGCTGACCGAGAACGGCCAGATCTTCGTGGAAGAGCTGCTCAAGAAAGAGGGGCTGCTGGCGGAAGATGACTCCCTGTTCTCCGCCACCAACATCAGCCTGCTGCACCACGTCAACGCTGGT
The DNA here is from genome assembly GCF_054052485.1 of Aeromonas intestinalis. Lineage (NCBI taxonomy): Bacteria > Pseudomonadati > Pseudomonadota > Gammaproteobacteria > Aeromonadales > Aeromonadaceae > Aeromonas > Aeromonas intestinalis. Next base: position 140,864 of record NZ_JBSTYK010000008.1, on the reverse strand, counting down.
CTGCGCGCCCACACCCTGTTCGAGCGCAACGTCGACTACATCGTCCAGAAGGACGAGATCGTCATCGTCGACGAACATACCGGCCGTACCATGCCGGGTCGCCGCTGGTCCGATGGTCTGCACCAGGCGGTCGAGGCGAAGGAAGGGGTCAAGATCCAGAACGAGAACCAGACCCTGGCCTCCATCACCTTCCAGAACTACTTCCGTCTGTACGACAAGCTGGCGGGCATGACCGGGACGGCCGACACCGAAGCCTTTGAATTCCAGCAGATCTATGGTCTGGATACCGTGGTCATCCCGACCAACAAGCCGATGGTTCGCAAGGACATGGGCGATTTGGTTTATCTCACGGCACAAGAGAAGTACGCCGCCATCATCGAAGACATCCGCGGTTGCGTGGAGCGGGGCCAGCCGGTGCTGGTGGGTACCGTCTCCATCGAGAACTCCGAGCTGCTGTCCGGCATCCTGGCCAAGGAGAACATTCCCCACAAGGTGTTGAACGCCAAGTTCCACGCCATGGAGGCGGAGATCGTCGCCCAGGCGGGCCAGACCGGTGCCGTCACCATCGCCACCAACATGGCCGGTCGTGGTACCGACATCGTGCTCGGCGGCAACTGGCAGGCGGAGATCGCTGCGCTGGAGAATCCGACCGAGGAACAGGTTCGCGCCATCAAGGAAGCCTGGCAGGTGCGTCATGACGCCGTGCTGGCCGCCGGCGGCCTGCACATCATCGGTACCGAGCGCCACGAATCCCGTCGTATCGACAACCAGCTGCGTGGCCGTTCCGGTCGTCAGGGTGACCCGGGTTCCTCCCGTTTCTACCTCTCCATGGAAGATACCCTGATGCGGATCTTCGCCTCCGATCGCGTGACCGGCATGATGAAGAAGCTGGGCATGGAAGAGGGCGAAGCCATCGAGCATCCCTGGGTGACCAAGGCCATCGAGAATGCCCAGCGCAAGGTGGAAGGTCGCAACTTCGACATCCGTAAAAATCTGCTGGAGTTCGATGACGTAGCCAATGATCAACGTAAAGTGGTCTATGAGCAGCGTAATGAACTGCTGGATACCAACGACATCTCAGAAACCATCCACGTCATCCGTGACGACGTCTACGGCGCCATCATCGACGAGTACATCCCGCCCCAGTCCCTGGAAGAGATGTGGGACGTGCCGGGCCTGGAAACGCGCCTGAAATCCGACTTCGCCCTGGATCTGCCGCTGCAGCAGTGGCTGGCGGAAGACGACAAGCTGTACGAAGAGAAGCTGCGCGAGCGCATCCTGGAAGAAGCCACCAAGCTCTACGCCCACAAGGAGGAGCTGGTCGGCAAGGAGGTGCTGCGCAACTTCGAGAAGGCGGTGATGCTGCAGACTCTGGATGGCCTGTGGAAGGAGCATCTGGCGGCCATGGATCACCTGCGTCAGGGCATCCATCTGCGCGGCTATGCCCAGAAGAACCCCAAGCAGGAGTACAAGCGCGAATCCTTCGATCTGTTCACCCAGATGCTGGAAACCCTCAAGCGCGATGTGGTCAGCATCCTGAGCCGGGTACAGGTCCAGGAGCGCGACGTGGAAGCGATGGAAGAGCAGCAGCGCCAGCAGGCGGAAGCGGCTCCCCGCACTTACACCCATGCAGCCGCCGAGAATCAGCTGGCGGACGAAGAGAGCCAGGGCGAAGCGGCGCCGGTGACCTTCGTGCGGGACGAGCAGAAGGTGGGGCGCAACGACCCTTGCCCCTGCGGCTCCGGCAAGAAATACAAACACTGCCACGGTCAGTTGACCTGATCACCTCCGTGCCATCAATGAGGCGGGCCCTGTGCCCGCCTCATTACTGTTTGAATGCCAGCGGCCCGATGGCCCCACGAATGAAGAGGTAGACGGAGTGGAAGCGAAGAAACGGATCTGGGTGGCGGTCGGCGTCATCGAAAATGAGAAAGGGGATATCTTCCTTGCCAAACGCTCCTCAGACCGCCACCAGGGCGATCGCTGGGAGTTCCCGGGGGGCAAGGTCGAATCAGGGGAAGACCTGCTCACCGCGCTGGACAGGGAGCTGTGGGAAGAGATCGGCATCCGGGTGCAGGACTGCAGCCCTTTCATGGAGCTGCATCACGACTATCCGGACAAGCAGGTGCTGCTGGATATCTGGAAGGTGACCCGCTTCCACGGAGAGCCGTTTGGCAAGGAAGGGCAGGAGTGCCGCTGGGTGCCGCTGGCTTCCCTGCATGAGTACCAGTTCCCCGATGCCAACGGCCCTATCGTGGCCCGGTTGCAGGAGCAACTGGTGCGATAGTGTAATGGCGCCGCACCAGCCCAGTGGCTCGGCGGAGAAGCACAGCGTCGTCTGTATCACGACCATGAAAAAGGGCCCGCGGGGCCCTTTTTACTGCTCGGCTTATTGCCACTGCTCCCCTTCCTCTGGGTAGGGCAACAGCTCGGGATCGATCTCGCCGGTAATGCGTTTCTCTGCATCGGCCCATTCACCGAGGTCGATCAGCTGGCAACGCTTGCTGCAGAAGGGGCGAAACAGGCTCTCGGGAGTCCATTCAACCTCGCCCTGGCAGGTGGGGCATTTTACCTTGGTGACCATGTTGTTTTCTCCTCAGCAGCAGGCGAGCTGGAAAGGCACGTCGCCTATCTGTTGCTCGGCGGTGGGCAGGAAGCGCAGGGCGAAGCGGTTCTTGTGGCCGCTCAGGGTCGGGTAGGAGGGCTGGCCGCCTGGCAGGCGGATGCGGATGAGCTCGGCGCCCTCGGCGGTGTCCTGGAAGAAGCCGTTGGTGGCGACCTGATCGCTGAAGTTGCCGGATTCCCGCCACAGGCGCAGCAAGAGCGTGATGGCGTTCATCAACAGGTTGATGTCGCTGAGCCATTGCTGCATCTGCTGGTGGCGGGTGACGGCCGGGGTCGCCAGCCAGTGATGCAACTGGGGCACATCGAAGGCGCACAGGCCGCCGGGAATGGAGAAGCGCTGGCGGATGGAGCCGAGCAGGCGATCTTCCTTCAGACGGGCGCCGGGACGAGGGGAGTGCAGCAGGCTGCGGGAGAGCTGGGTGCTCTCCTGCTGCATCCTCTGGACTTGCTCGAGGTCCACGTCCGGCAGGCTGGCCCAGTGGCTCAGCCGCTGGCCGAGACGTTCCAGATCCTTGATGAGATCGGCGCGCAGATCTCCGCGCTCCAGCAACTCCTGCAGATCGAACAACCCCTTGAAGAAGGCGATGTGTGCCCAAGGCTGGTCACTCTCCAGATTGTCGCGGATCTGGGAAAACAGGGACTCCAGACGAAGATAGGTCCGGCTTTTTTCATTGAGGGGGAAGTCGTAAATCATGCCTAATCCTGGCCAGCCATAAACCGGCCTAGTGTACTCAGTGTTGGTGGGCTTGTTGAGAGGCAAACACCAGATATGTTTGGTGCAGCGCGAAAATCCGTGCAGAAATGGTCTCACTCGACCCATTCTGGTTGTCCAGCACGTCATCTGCCGCCGCGAGGCGCTCTGCCCGGCTGGCCTGAGCCGCCAGTATGGCCTGCGCCTGTTCCCGGCTGACACCATCCCGGCGACAGGTACGCACTATCTGGGTCTCTTCATCCACATCGATCACCAATACCCGGTTGGCGAGGCTGGTGAGCTTGTTTTCGACCAGCAGAGGCACCACCAGCAGGCAGTAGGGCGAACTGGCAGCGGCGCACTGGCGCAACATCTCGCTGCGAATGAGCGGGTGAAGCAGTGCGTTCAACCACTGCTTCTCTTCTGGGTGGTTGAAGATGCGGTCACGCAAGGCGCGTCTGTCCAGTGTCCCGTCTTCCCCCAGCATAGCGGCGCCAAAATGGTCGGCGATGGCCGCCAGCGCCGGGGTGCCGGGCTTCACGACGTCACGGGCAATCACATCCGCATCGATCACGTCGATGCCGAGCGCTGCAAACTGGTTGGCGACAGTGGTCTTGCCGCTCCCAATGCCGCCGGTAATGGCTACCACATACATTGCTTGAACCTCGTTTCGTCAGAGCACCCAGTCCAGGTACCAGCGGGTGATGCTATCTCCCCACAGCAGCGCTGCCCAGCCCGCGATGGCGAGATAGGGGCCAAAGGGGATGGGATTGGCCTGATGGTGTTTGCGCAGCGCGATGAGCCCGATGCCGATGACGGCGCCGACCAGGGAGGAGAGCAGCAGCACGATGGGCAAGGCTTGCCAGCCGAGCCAGGCGCCGAGGGCTGCCAGCAGCTTGAAGTCGCCATACCCCATGCCCTCCTTGCCGGTGAGCAGCTTGAACGCCCAGTAGAGGCTCCAGAGCACCAGGTAGCCCGCCATGGCGCCCGCCACCGCATCTCCCAGCGAGACGAATCCCACCAGCAGGTTGAACAGCAGGCCGGCCCACAAGAGCGGCAGGGTGAGCTGATCCGGCAGCAGCATCTTGTCCAGATCGATGAAGGTGAGTGCAATCAGGGTCCAGGTCAGCACCAGGGCGGCCAGGGTGCCCCAGCCCGGAGTGAGGGTCGCCGCAACCACCACGGACAACAGGGCCGTCAGCAGTTCGACCAGGGGATAACGCACCGAGATCGGCGCCTGGCAGTTGCGGCAGCGCCCCTTGAGCCAGAGCCAGCTCAGCAGGGGAATGTTCTCGATGGCCGTGATGGCATGACCGCAATGAGGGCAGCAGGAGCGTGGCACCATCAGGTTGTAGGGGGGAGCAGAAGCCGCTGCGGGCTCGCTGTCGAAGTAGCTGCGGTATTCGGCCTGCCAGTCGCGTTCCAGCATGATGGGCAGGCGATGGATGACCACATTGAGGAAGCTGCCGATCATCAGGGAAAAGAGGAAGATCAGGGAAAAATAGAGCCAGGGCAGTGCCTGAGCCAGTTCGATGAGAGAGGCCATAATCAACCGCGTTTGTTGGAAAGGGGCTGCGAATGACCGGGTCTGACTAGCCGTGCTCCGGCCGGTCACTCGCGCGCAGGGGGCTAGTGTATCACAGAGCCCAGTTTGAAGATGGGCAGGTACATGGCGACCACCATGCCGCCGACCAGCACCCCGAGCACCACCATGATGAGGGGTTCGAGCAGACTGGTGAGACCGTCGACCATGTCATCCACCTCCTGCTCGAAGATGGTCGCCACCTTGGAGAGCATGTCATCGATGGCGCCGGACTCCTCACCGATCATCACCATCTGGATCACCATGTCGGGGAAGAGGTCGACGGTGCGCATGGCGACGTTGATCTGCATGCCCGCCAGCACCTCGTTGCGAATGGCCATGATGGCGGTGCGATAGACATAGTTGCCGGAGGCGCCGGCAGAAGAGACCAGGGCATCCACCAGGGGGATACCGGCGGAAAAGGTGGTGGAGAGCGTGCGGGCGAAGCGCGCCATGGCCGCCTTGTGCAGGATGGATCCCACGATGGGGATGCTGAGCACGAACTTGTCCGTGTTGTCGCGCACCTTCTGGGAACTGCGCGAGGCCCGCACATACAAGAAGACGGCGAGGCTGATGCCGCCGAAGATCAAATACCACCAATCCTGCATGAAGCGGGAGATGGCGATGACGAAACGGGTGAAGGCGGGGAGTTCGGCCCCGAAGCTCTTGAAGATGTCCTCGAACTGGGGAATGACGAACAGCAGCAGGATGGAGGTCACGACGATGGCCACCAGGATGACCATGGTCGGGTAGAACATTGCCTTCTTGATCTTGGACTTGAGTGCTTCGCTCTTCTCCCGGTAGGTGGCGATCCGGTCGTAGATGGTCTCCAGCGCGCCGGAGTGCTCCCCCGCTTCCACCAGATCGCAATAGAGATCATCGAAGTGACGGGGATGGCGGCGCAGCGCCTCGGACATGGGGGTACCGGTCTCCACATCGGCAGCGATCTGGCCTATCAGTTCGCGCACGGCGGCTTTTTCATGGCCGCGAGCGATGATCTGCAGACTCTGCACCAGGGGCACGCCAGCGGAGAGCATGGTGGTGATCTGGCGGGAGATGACGGCGATGTCCATGGGCTTGATCTTGGCGCCGCCCTTGGAAAACAGCCCCTGACTCTGCTTGCTGACCTTGGTGACGTTGACGCCCTGCTTGCGCAGCTCGATTTTGACGGTGTTGATGCTGTCGGCCTGCAATTCGCCCGAGACTTTCAGCCCCTTGCGATTGACCCCGTGCCAGCGGAAGGAGAAGACTTTTTTCGGGGTGTTCTGTCTTTGCGCTAATGTGGCCATCACTGCATCCTGCAATTGGGCGGCGGTAGCCGGAGCGGATCCTCTGTCCGGCGCATCGTGCTGTCAGATTTTAATTCTGATCAGCTCATGATTCTTGAAACAAGTGGTTTTAAAACGCCACGCTAGTTTGTGGTTATTCTGTTTATTTCCGCCAGGCTGGTGACGCCCAATCGCGCCTTCTCGAGGCCCGAGGTTCTCAGATTGCGCATCCCCTCTTTCTGGGCGATGGCGGCAATCTGCAAGGAGTTGGCCCCCTGCATGATGAGCCTGGCGATATTGTCGGACATCAGCATGATCTCGTAGATGCCGACCCGCCCTCTGTAACCCCCTGAGCACTCCTTGCAGCCCACGGGTTTGAACAACCGCAATCCCGCGATCAACTGCTGTTGGCTGAAACCGAGCTCCAGCAGTTCGTTCTCGGGGATCACCTCTGGTGCCTTGCAGTGTTCACACAGCTTGCGAGCCAGGCGCTGGGCCATGATGAGGGTCACCGAGGAGGCGATATTGAAGGCGGGCACCCCCATGTTCATCATCCGGGTCAGCGTCTCGGCCGCCGAGTTGGTGTGCAGGGTCGAGAGCACCAGGTGGCCGGTCTGGGAGGCCTTGATGGCAATCTCGGCGGTTTCCAGATCCCGGATCTCCCCCACCATGACGATGTCAGGATCCTGGCGCAGGAAGGAGCGCAGAGCACTGGCGAAGGTGAGACCCGCCTTGGGATTGATCTGCACCTGATTGACCCCCGGCAGGTTGATCTCCACCGGATCCTCGGCGGTGGAGATATTGACCTCCAGCGTGTTGAGAATGTTGAGGCCGGTATAGAGAGAGACCGTCTTGCCCGAGCCGGTGGGGCCGGTCACCAGGATCATGCCCTGGGGCTTGGAGAGGGCGTTCAGGTATTGGGCTTTCTGTCTGTCGTCGAAACCAAGCTGATCGATGTTGAGGCGTGCCGCCGACGAGTCCAGCAAGCGGATGACGATCTTCTCGCCCCACATGGTCGGCAGGGTGTTGACCCGCATGTCCATGGACTTGCTGCGGGACAGTTTCAGCTTGATCCGGCCATCCTGGGGCAGGCGCCGCTCGGCGATATCGAGCCTCGCCATTACCTTGAGGCGGGCGGCGAAGCGATTGGCCAGATTGACCGGCGGGGTGGCAATCTCGTGCAGTATGCCGTCGATGCGAAAGCGGATCCGGTACTTGGTTTCGTAGGGTTCGAAGTGCAGATCCGAGGCGCCGCGCTTGATGGCATCCATCATGATCTTGTTGATGTACTTGACGATGGGAGCATCGTCATCCGCAGTGTTGACGCTCTCGTCGAGCCGCGAACTCTCATCGGTGACTTCGAGCTCGGAGATCTCGGCCTCATCGATATGATCCATGCCGAGGGCATCCTGCTCACTCTCCATCAACTTGCCGATGGCGGTGGTCAGCTTGCTCTCTTCGACCAGCAGGGCCTCGGTGTGCAGCCCGAAGCTGAAACCGAAATCCTCCAGCGCCGACACATTGGTCGGGTCCGACATGGCGATATAGAGGGTGTGGCCCTGGGTGTAGATGGGCAGCACATGGTGCTTCTCAATCAGCTTCTGATTGAGGTATTTCTGCGGGATCTCGGCCAGGTCGAAGGCGGCAAGATCCAGCAGAGGTACCCCATATTCCAGCTCGCAGAAATCGGCGAGGGCCTTGCTGTCGAGGATGTCGTTTTCAATCAGGAAGGTCACAAAGGGCTTGCGCTGCGCCCTGGCCTGGCTCAGATAGCGCTGTGAGTCTGGCTCACTGAGGAGGGAAGAAGCGGCCAGGCTGGTGGCCAGGCCGCTATTGGGGCTAGAAGTCATGCGTTAGCAAAGGCCGTCAGTTTTGCAAGATCCTGAAATCGTCCAGAGTACTTGGCCGCCAGCTGTCACTGAGTTGGATATTAATTCATAAGTTGAGTCATCAAGATCGCTGTTTCCAGTCGCTGTGATAGTTATGACATTCGCAGCATTGGTAACTTCAACCGCAGAAGATCCTGCAGCCAAGTACTGTCCAGTTCCCGAGTTAGCGGCGGCAGCATTACCTGCGGCTACACAGTCGGTTGCTAGTGCCGCTGAGGTACCAGTAAAACCCTGAACGCAGACTTCCACGGAGGTTTTTGTTGGTCCAGTAGCGGCAATAACTTCCGAAAATTTGGCTCTTTTGGTGTAGGTCTGATACGCCGGCAGGGCGATAGCGGCCAGGATGGCGACGATCGCGACCACTATCATCAATTCAATAAGGGTGAAGCCCGACTGTTTCTTCATGTCTCTGTTCATGTCAAATATCCTTTTTTCCATGGTTCCTGAGAAGTGCCGGTGGAATTCTGTCCACACGCCAGTATCTTATCCGAGCGCTTAAGGTTGGCAACAGAGGTTGTCACCTTGTTAACCATTTTTCTGCTGTTTAGTGAAAAATATAGAAAAATCAAAGATTAAAAAGCCTCTAATGACTCTTTCAATGGCAGGGGGGGCCCATGTCACACTCCTTATGTCGTGGGATCCTGCATAAAGAAAAGGCGCCTGTGGCGCCTTTTGCAAGTTTCGAGTCCTGTAATATCTGGCAGTACAGTCAGATGGCGTTTTTGCCTGCGAGATCAGACAAAGCGCATCGAGAGATCCAGTGCTCTCACATGCTTGGTCAGGGCGCCGACCGAGATGAAATCGATGCCGGTGGCGGCATAGCTGCCTAGGGTCTCCAGAGTGACGTTGCCGGACACCTCCAGTTTGGCGCGGCCCTGGTTCAGGGTCACCGCTGCTTTCATCATGGGGACGTCGAAGTTGTCCAGCATCACGATGTCGGCCTGGGCCGCCAGAGCCAGTTCCAGTTCGGCCAGCGATTCGACCTCCACTTCGACCGGTTTACCCGGGTTGAGGTGACGCGCCTGGGCGATGGCCTCCTGAATGCCCCCGCAGGCCAGGATGTGGTTCTCCTTGATGAGATAGGCATCGAACAGCCCGATGCGATGGTTCTTGCCACCGCCGCAGGTGACGGCATATTTCTGTGCGCTGCGCAGGCCCGGCAGTGTCTTGCGGGTATCGAGCAGGCGGCAGTCGGTGCCTTCCAGCTTGGCCACATAGCGGGCGGTGAGGGTGGCGACGCCACTCAGGGTCTGCACGAAGTTCAGCGCATTGCGCTCACCGGTCAGCAGTACCCGGGCGGGACCATGGAGGCGGAACAACTCCTGATTGGGGGAGAGCTTCTCGCCATCCTGCACCAGCCACTCCACCCTGACCTCGCCGCCGAGCTGGGCAAATACCTCGTCAACCCAGGGCTGGCCGCAGAAGACACCGGCTTCACGGGTGATGACCCGGGCGGTAGAGAGGCGATCGGCCGGGATCAGCTGAGCCGTGATATCGGCGCTGGCATCCGGTAGATCCAGTGCGGTGAGGGCATCGCCCAAGTCTTCGAGTAGCGCGGCGCGCACGGCGCGGCTGATGTCTTGTTGTAGCATGCCTTATTCCTGCAGGGGTCTGAGAAGCAACTGCCTCTCCTTTTGGCGTAATTCCAGCCGGCCGAGGGCATTCATGCCCACCAGGATCTCTTCCCCGTCGGTGGCCGGATTGATAAAGACGGTCAGATCGTACAAGGTCAGCGGCCCCATCGCCAGGCTTTCGATCCGGCTGGTCTGGACCTGGATCTCACCGGCGGCGGTCTTGACCCGGCTGTGCCCGGTGGGAATGAGGCCGAGGCGCTCGGCCACCTGGCTCGGGATCGTCACCAGGGTGGCGCCGGTGTCCAGCAGCAGTTGCACCGGCTGACCGTTGATGGCACCCTCCAGACGATAATGGCCGCTGGCATCGGCCTTGAGCAGCAGGTCTCCGCTGGCGGTCACCGTGGGCTTGGCACTGGAGTAGAAGTAGAGGGTCAGCAATCCTAGCAGGGAGAGCCAGGCCAGCAGCCAGAGCCGGCGTGCCATCGGGTGCATATAGGGTCCGGTATCGTGCGAGTTGATGCCTGAGCCTAACACAATTTCATCCATGGATTCAGAGGCTTGTTTCTCGTTTCAGACGACGGGAGCGGGTTGCCATGGGATCTCTTTTCTCAGTCAGAATGAGCCGACGATGACGCAGCCCAAAGCCCTTTTCTCTATCGATGCCGACGGTTGGTGCGAGCAGGCCAGTCGGGTGCCCTCACCCCATCACAACGAGCGGACCAGCCCGGATGACATCTCCCTGCTGGTGGTGCATGGCATCAGCCTGCCTCCCGGGCAGTTTGGGGGTCCCTGGATCGACGATCTCTTCCTCGGTCGGCTGGATCCCGATGCTCACCCCTATTTTGCCGATATCCATCAGTTGAAGGTCTCCGCCCACTGCCTGATCCGACGTGACGGCGAGCTGGTGCAATACGTGCCCTTTGGTGCGCGTGCCTGGCACGCCGGGGTGTCGAGCTGGGAGGGGAGGGAGGCCTGCAACGACTTTTCCATCGGCATCGAGCTGGAGGGGACGGACGAGGCTCCCTATAGCGATGCCCAGTACGAGGTGCTGGTAGGGCTCAGTCGGGCCATATCACGGCACTATCCGTCAATTACCGCTGAACGGATCGTGGGTCATTGCGACATCGCGCCAGGGCGCAAGAGCGATCCCGGTGAGAGTTTCGAATGGGATCGTTACAAGTCGCTTCTCAATTTTGAACAGTGATTTGCAACATTAGTTTGTGTTTTTAAAATCAATGGCTTGCCACCAAGGTGAGCTATTTTTCATGCTGTTGGTTAAATGTTATCTGCAAGTCCCCCCGAAAATATTGGTCTGACCATTTTCTTTGAGCTAGGTCATAATTCCTCTTTTTTACCCCTAAAGTGGTGCCTTTAGATCTTGATGCAGATCATATTTCGGGTGGACTTTTCCCAAGCCCTCTGCTAATTTTCGCCCCATTCATAGAATTGGTAATACCAATTTAACAAAGTAGCCTCATGCCCTATATCAAGATTACTCAGCCCAAACTGGCCGACGCCATCGTCGCCGAGCTGGAAAGCATGATTCTGGAAGGCAGTTTGCAGCCGGGGCAAAAATTGCCACCCGAGCGTGAACTCGCCATCCAGTTTCAGGTTTCGCGCCCATCGCTGCGCGAAGCCATCCAGCGTTTGGAGGCAAGAGGGCTCTTGTATCGGCGCCAGGGGGGCGGCACCTATGTGCAGAATGCCTTGAGCAAGGGGATCGCCGATCCCCTGTTCGAGTTGCTCAGCACGCACCCGGAAGCCCAGTACGACCTGCTGGAGTTTCGTCACGCACTGGAAGGCATCTGCGCCTACTATGCTGCGTTGCGGGGAACGGATGCCGATTTCGAACGCATTCGCCTGGCGCAAGCCGCCATTGAAGAGGCGGGCCAGCAAGGGTCGCTGGTGGCTGAATCGGCTGCCGTTACCCAGTTCTATCTGGCGGTGGCCGAGGCCTCCCACAACGTGGTGCTGCTACACCTGTTGCGGGCCATGGGCCCCATGCTCGAACAGAACATTTTACGAAATAATGAGATTTTGAATCGCCGTCCGGGAGTGGTCGCCAAGATCCGTCGCCATCGTGCGTCACTGATCGAGGCTATCCTGTCGGGGGCTCCGGAGCGGGCCAGGGCTGCTTGTCATGAGCACCTGGCCTTTATCGAGGACACCTTGTTGGATATGCAGAGGGAAGACAGCCGGATCCAGCGATCCATGCGTCGGATCCGTCAGCAGGAAAACTAATCCCACAAGGCTTTATTGTCGAATGCTTGCGCTCTTCGCCGTGCAATGCCGTGCAATCACAACAAATAGGAACCAGCCATGTCTGATATCCTGAAGAACGATGTGGACCCGATAGAAACGCTGGAGTGGCTTGCCTCTCTGGAATCCCTGCTGCGTGAAGAGGGTCCGCAACGCGCTCAGTTCATCCTTGAACAACTGGCCGAGAAAGCCCGCATCAGCGGTGTGGACGTGGCTGAAAAGGCAAATCGCGACTACATCAACACCATTCCTGCCAGCGACGAACCGGCTTACCCGGGCGACCTGGAGATGGAACGCCGCATCCGCGCCATCATCCGCTGGAATGCCATGATGATCGTGCTGCGTGCCTCCAAGAAAGACCTGGACCTCGGTGGTCACATGTCTTCCTTCGCCTCTTCCGCGACCATCTACGAAGTCTGCTACAACCACTTCTTCCGCGCTCGCAGCGAGAAGGACGGTGGCGATCTGGTCTACTTCCAGGGTCACATCTCCCCGGGCATCTACGCCCGTGCATTTGCCGAAGGTCGTCTGACCGAAGAGCAGCTGGACAACTTCCGTCAGGAAGTGGACGGCAAGGGTATCCCTTCCTATCCGCACCCGAAACTGATGCCGGACTTCTGGCAGTTCCCGACCGTTTCCATGGGTCTGGGCCCCATCGCCGCCATCTATCAGGCTCGCTTCCTGAAGTACCTGACCGACCGTGGCATCAAGGATTGCTCCGAGCAGACCGTTTACGCCTTCCTGGGTGACGGCGAGATGGACGAGCCGGAAGCCAAGGGTGCTCTGACCGTTGCCGTGCGCGAAAAGCTCGACAACCTGGTATTCGTGGTCAACTGCAACCTGCAGCGTCTGGACGGTCCTGTTGTCGGTAACGGCAAGGTCATCAACGAGCTGGAAGGCCTGTTCTCCGGCGCTGGCTGGGATGTCACCAAGGTCATCTGGGGTCGCAAGTGGGATGAGCTGCTGAAGAAAGACACGTCCGGCAAGCTGATCCAGCTGATGAACGAGACCGTGGACGGCGACTATCAGACCATGAAGTCCCGCGACGGTGCTTATGTCCGTGAGCACTTCTTCAACCGTTACCCGGAAACCGCCGCGCTGGTCAAAGACATGACCGACGAGGAGATCTTCGCCCTGAACCGCGGTGGTCACGACCCCCGTAAACTGTTCGCCGCCTTCTCCAAGGCCGCAGCGACCAAGGGCAAGCCGACCGTCATCCTGGCCAAGACCATCAAGGGCTATGGCATGGGCGAAGCGGCCGAAGGCAAGAACATCGCTCACCAGGTCAAGAAGATGGATCTGGGCTCCGTGCGTCACCTGCGTGACCGCTTCAACCTGCCGGTCACCGACGAGCAACTGGAAAAGCTGCCGTACCTGAAGATCGAAGAGGGTACCGAAGAGCACAAGTACCTGCACGCCCGTCGCACCGCCCTGAAGGGCTACGTACCGACCCGTCTGCGCGAGAGCACCACCAAGCTGGACATCCCGGCACTGGACGCTTTCGGCCCGCTGCTGGGTGAACAGGCACGCGAGATCTCCACCACCATGGCGTTCGTGCGTTCCCTGAATGTGCTGCTCAAAGACAAGTCCATCGGCAAGCGCATCGTTCCGATCCTGGCTGACGAAGCCCGTACCTTCGGGATGGAAGGTCTGTTCCGCCAGATCGGCATCTACAGCCCGCACGGTCAGCAGTACACCCCGCAAGACCGTGACATCGTCTCCTACTACAAGGAAGACAAGCAGGGTCAGGTTCTGCAAGACGGCATCAACGAGCTGGGCGCCATGTCCTCCTGGCTGGCTGCTGCGACCTCTTACAGCACCAACGATTGCCCGATGATCCCGTTCTACATCTACTACTCCATGTTCGGCTTCCAGCGGATCGGCGATATGGCGTGGGCAGCTGGTGACCAGCAAGCCCGTGGCTTCCTGCTGGGTGCGACCTCCGGTCGTACTACCCTGAACGGCGAAGGTCTGCAGCACGAAGATGGTCACAGCCACATCCTGGCCGGCACCATCCCGAACTGCATCTCCTACGATCCGTCCTACGCCTATGAAGTCGCGGTGATCATGCAGGACGGTCTGCGTCGCATGTACGGTGAGAAGCCGGAGAACGTCTTCTACTACATCACCACCCTGAACGAGAACTATGCCATGCCGGCCATGCCGGAAGGCGCCGAGGAAGGCATCCGCAAGGGTATCTACAAGCTGGAAACCGTGGCTGGCAACAAGGCCAAGGTACAGCTGCTGGGTTGTGGCTCCATCCTGGGTCACGTGCGCACCGCCGCCCAGATCCTGGCCACCGAGTACGGCGTGGGTTCCGACGTGTTCAGCGTCACCTCCTTCAACGAACTGGCCCGTGACGGTCAGGACGCGGATCGCTGGAACATGCTGCACCCGACTGCCGAAGCGCGTGTACCTTACATCGCACAGGTGCTGGGCACCGACACCACCATCGCCGCGACCGACTACATGAAGTCCTTCGCCGATCAGGTGCGTGCCTTCGTACCGACCGAGAACTACCGTGTACTGGGTACCGATGGTTACGGTCGTTCCGACAGCCGTGCCAACCTGCGTCGTCACTTCGAAGTGAACGAGTTCTACGTAGTGGTGGCTGCCCTGACCGAACTGGCCAAGCGTGGCGAGATCGACAAGCAGGTCGTGGCCGACGCGATCAAGAAATACGGCATCGATGCCGACAAGGTTAACCCGCTGCACGCCTAAGAGAACGGAGGAGCCGTCCGGCATTGCGCCGGGCGGCTTCTTGCCAGTTTTGGTGACAGTAGAAGCAATGGCAATTACCCGGTTTGGTAGTGGTTTATAGGCCAAATGGGCCCTTGCATAGGTTAACGCGACAGACGCGTAAGAGGATAAAGCACAATGTCCAAACAGATTATGGTGCCGGATATCGGTGCCGATGAAGTGGAAGTGACCGAAATCATGGTCGCCGTGGGTGACAAGGTCGAACTGGACCAGTCCCTGATCGCCGTGGAAGGTGACAAAGCCTCCATGGAAGTACCGGCCCCTGCCGCCGGTATCGTCAAAGAGATCCTGATCAAGGTGGGCGACAAGGTTGCCACCGGTTCCCAGATCATGATCTTCGAAGCCGAAGGCGCCGCCGCGGCTGCCCCGGCTCCGGCTGCTGCCCCGGTTGCTGCCGCCGCCCCGGCCGCCGCACCCGCTGCCGCTGCCCGCAAAGACGTGCACGTGCCGGACATCGGTGACGACGAAGTGGACGTGACTGAAATCATGGTCGCCGTGGGCGACATGGTCGAAGCCGACCAGTCCATCATCGCCGTGGAAGGTGACAAGGCCTCCATGGAAGTGCCGGCACCGTTCGCGGGCCGCGTGGTCGAGATCAAGGTTGCCGCTGGCGCCAAGGTCTCCACCGGTTCCCTGGTGATGGTATTCGAAGTGGCTGGCGCCGCGCCTGCCGCCGTCGCTGCACCGGTTCAGGCCGCCGCGCCCGTGGCTGCTGCCCCTGCCGTTGCCGCCGCCAAAGAGGTCAACGTACCGGACATCGGTGGTGACGAAGTGGAAGTCACCGAGATCATGGTCGCCGTGGGTGACAAGGTCGAAGCCGACCAGTCCCTGATCGCCGTGGAAGGTGACAAGGCTTCCATGGAAGTGCCTGCGCCGTTCGCCGGTGTGGTCAAAGAGATCAAGGTGAAGGCGGGTGACAAGGTCTCCACCGGTTCCCTGATCATGGTATTCGAAGTGGCTGGCGCCGCTCCTGCTGCTGCCGCGCCGGTTGCCCAGGCTGCCGCTCCTGCACCGGTTGCCGCCGCTCCTGTGGCTGCTGCCCCGGTTGCCCAGGCCGCCGCGCCTGCTGCCGCTTCTGACTTCGTTGCCAACGATGCCTACGTCCACGCCTCTCCGGCCGTGCGCCGTCTGGCCCGTGAGTTCGGCGTCAACCTGGCCAAGGTGAAAGCCTCCGGCCGCAAGGGTCGCATCGTCAAAGAAGACGTGCAGGCCTATGTGAAGGATGCGGTCAAGCGCGCCGAGTCCGCACCGGCTGCAGGTCAAGGCACTGGCAACGGCATGAGCGTTCTGCCGTGGCCGAAGGTGGACTTCAGCAAGTTCGGCCCGGTCGAAGAGCTGGAACTGACCCGGATCCAGAAGATCTCCGGTCCTGCCCTGCATCGCAACTGGGCCATGATCCCGCACGTCACCCAGTTCGACGAAGCCGATACCACCGAGCTGGAAGCGTTCCGCAAAGAGCAGAACATCCTGGCCGAGAAGCAGAAGCTGGACGTGAAGATCACCCCGCTGGTGTTCATCCTGAAGGCTGCCGCCAAGGCCCTGGAAGCGCACCCACGCTTCTGCAGCGCCCTGTCCGAAGACGGCACCAAGCTCATCATGAAGAAGTACATCCACATCGGTGTGGCGGTAGACACTCCGGGGGGCCTGGTGGTACCGGTGGTTCGCGACGTCAACAAGAAGGGTATCTTCGAGTTGTCCCGCGATCTGGCCGAGATCTCCAAGAAGGCGCGTGCCGGCAAGTTGACCGCCGCCGACATGCAGGGTGGTTGCTTCACCATCTCCAGCCTTGGCGGCATCGGTGGTACCAGCTTTACCCCGATCGTCAATGCGCCGGAAGTGGCCATCCTGGGCGTCTCCAAGTCCGACTTCAAACCGAAGTGGAACGGCAAGGAGTTTGAACCGCGCCTGATGTTGCCGCTGGCCCTGAGCTATGACCACCGTGTCATCGACGGTGCCGACGGTGCGCGCTTCATCACCACCCTGAGTGGTGTGCTGTCCGACATTCGTCGACTGGTCCTGTAAGTGAGAGGGTGGGCCCAAAGCCCACCCTTTCTGCTTCTCATTTCATTAACAGGATTGTAAACTTGCCCCGTTTTTTTCACGGCTGCAGCCGCCTTGTCTGGCATAAGACTGTGCTGTCCGGGGATATAAGAACGACAAAGAGGTCATGATGAGTAAAGAAATCAAAACCCAGGTCGTAGTACTGGGTGCTGGCCCTGCCGGTTATTCCGCTGCTTTCCGCGCCGCCGATCTGGGTCTGGATACCATTATCGTCGAGCGTTACTCCACCCTGGGTGGCGTCTGCCTGAACGTGGGTTGCATCCCGTCCAAGGCGCTGCTGCACGTTGCCAAAGTGATCGAAGAAGCCAAGGCGCTGGCCGAGCACGGTATCGTCTTCGGTGCCCCGCAGACCGACATCGACAAGGTGCGTCTGTGGAAAGAGAAGGTCATCAACCAGCTGACCGGCGGTCTGGCCGGCATGGCCAAGATGCGTAAGGTGCAGGTTGTGAACGGCTTCGGCAAGTTCACCGGCCCGAATACCCTGGAAGTGGAAGGTGCCGACGGCAAGACGACCGTGACCTTCGACAACGCCATCATCGCCGCGGGTTCCCGCCCGGTGAAGCTGCCCTTCATCCCCCATGAAGATCCGCGCGTATGGGACTCTACCGATGCGCTGGAACTGACGACCGTACCGGGCAAGCTGCTGGTCATCGGTGGTGGCATCATCGGCCTGGAGATGGGTACCGTGTACTCCTCCCTGGGTTCCGAGATCGACGTGGTAGAATTTGCCGATCAGCTGGTACCGGCTGCGGACAAAGACATCGTCAAGATCTACACCAAGCGCGTTGCCAAGAAATTCAACATCATGCTGGAGACCAAGGTCACCGCCGTTGAAGCCCGTGAAGACGGCCTGTACGTCTCCTACGAAGGCAAGCACGCGCCGGCCGAGCCGGTACGTTACGACAACGTGCTGGTCGCCGTGGGCCGTGTACCGAACGGCAAGATGCTGGATGCAGAGAAGGCTGGCGTCACCGTGACCGAACGCGGTTTCATCGAGGTGGACAAGCAGCTGCGTACCAACGTGGCTCACATCCACGCCATCGGTGACATCGTCGGCCAGCCGATGCTGGCTCACAAGGGTGTGCACGAAGGCCACGTGGCGGCCGAAGTCATCGCCGGCAAGAAGCACTACTTCGACCCGAAAGTGATCCCGTCCATCGCCTACACCGAGCCAGAGATGGCTTGGGTCGGTCTGACCGAGAAGGAAGCCAAGCAACAGGGCCTGAACTTCGAAGTCGCCACCTTCCCCTGGGCTGCTTCCGGCCGTGCCATCGCTTCCGACTGCGCCGACGGCATGACCAAGCTGATCTTCGACAAGGAGAGCGGCCGCGTCATCGGTGGTGCCATCGTGGGCACCAACGGTGGTGAACTGCTGGGTGAAATCGGCCTGGCCATCGAGATGGGTGCCGACGCCGAAGACATCGCGCTGACCATCCACGCTCACCCGACTCTGCACGAGTCCGTGGGTCTGGCCGCCGAAGTGTTCGAAGGCTCCATCACCGACCTGCCGAACGCCAAGGCCAAGAAGAAGAAATAAGCTTCTTCCTGCCCGACAAAAGCCGCTCCCAGGAGCGGCTTTTTTGTTTTTCAAGGTTGAAAGAGATTTGTTTGAGGCTATTTGCTATGCTGAGGCCCCGCCTATCAACCACCGACAACGCCATGCAGATCCCGCCCATCCCGGAACACGAACGCCAACGCCTCGATGGCCTGCGCCGCCTCGCCATTCTCGATACTTCCGCCGAGGAGAGGTTCGATCGCATTACCCGAATGGCACGCAACATGTTCGAGGTGCCCATCTCGCTCATCTCCCTGGTGGATGAGGAGCGGCAGTGGTTCAAGTCCCGTTGCGGCCTGGAGGCGCGGGAGACCCAGCGGGATATCTCCTTCTGTGGTCATACCATCCTGGGGGAGGGGGTCTTCGTCGTGGAAGATGCGACGCTGGACGAGCGTTTTGCCGACAATCCCCTGGTGCTGGGGGCGCCCCATATCCGTTTCTATGCCGGTTGCCCCCTGCATATCGCCGGTGGCTACAAGGTGGGGACCCTCTGTCTCATCGATCGCACGCCACGTCAGCTGGATGAGCGTCAGCTGTCGCTGTTGACCGACCTGGCCGGCATGGTGGAACACGAACTCGCCGCCATCCAGCTGGCGATCCTGGACGAGCTGACCGGCATCACCAATCGCCGTGGCTTCATCATGCTGGGACAGAAGTGCCTGCAACTCTCCCATCGACAGGGGCGGGAGGCGAGCCTCTTGTTTCTCGATCTCAATCGCTTCAAGGAGATCAACGACAGCCTGGGGCACGAGGTGGGGGACGACGCCCTGCGCGAGATGGCGCTCCTGCTCTCCCGGGTGTTTCGCAACGCGGATATCTTCGCCCGCCTCGGCGGGGACGAGTTCGTGGTCTTGCTGCCGGGCATAGGCCCCGAGCTGGTGACCCGGGTATTGACCCGTTTCGAGGCGGCGCTGGCGACGTTCAACCGGGAGGCAGGAAAGCCCTACCGGCTGCAATGTTCCACCGGGGTTGCCCATTATGATCCCGCCCAGCCGGCGGATCTCGAGTCACTGTTGCAGCGGGCGGACAAGCAGATGTATGACCGCAAGAAGGGGGGCTGACGAACCGCTGCCCTCTGGATTGCCACCAAACAACAAGGGGACGCATCGCGTCCCCTTGTTGCATCTCACTAGAGCTTACAGCCGGAAGTTGCCGACCAGCTTGTCGAGCTCGCCGGCGAGCTGTTGCAGGCTGCGGCTGGACGCCGTCAGCTGGTGGGCGATGTCGGCGGTCTCCATGGTCAGCTGGTTGATGTCCTCCACGTTGCGATTGAGCTCGCCCACCACGCTGGATTGCTCCTCGGTGGCGGTGGCGACCTGGATGTTCATGTCGCTGATCTGGGTGATGTGACCGGTGATCTGGCCGAGCGCCGCATTGGCCTCGTCGGCCTGGCTGACTACGGCCTGGCTCTGGTTGCGGCCCTGGGCCATGGCGCTGACGGCGCGGGCGCTCTGCTCCTGCAGGCTGTTGATCATGGTCTGGATTTCGGCGGTGGAGGCGGCGGAGCGGCTGGCGAGGTTGCGCACCTCGTCGGCGACCACGGCGAAGCCGCGGCCCTGCTCACCGGCCCGGGCGGCCTCGATGGCGGCGTTGAGGGCCAGCAGGTTGGTCTGCTCCGAGATGCTGCGAATGGTGTCGAGAATGCTGCCGATGGAGTCGGTCTGGCTGGCCAGAGACTCGATGACGCCGGCAACCTGCTCGATCTCGGTGGAGAGGCCGACGACGCCGTGACGGGCCTGAGCCACCACCAGGGCGCCCGCATCGGCCTGCTCGTTGGCCTGCTTGGCCACGTCGGCGGCCAGCGAGGCGTTGCCGGCGATCTCGGTCACCGTGGCTCCCATCTCGTGGATGGCGGTGGCGACCTGCACGGTGCGATCCCGCTGGGCGGTACAGTTGTGCTGGGTCAGCTGGGCCTTGGCGGCGAGGTCGTTGGCGGTGGCGGCGACCTCGCGGGAGTTGTTGGCGACCTGTTCGATGGCACCGTGGATGCGGGCCACAAACTGGTTGAAGCTGCGGCCTATCTCGGCCAGCTCGTCCTTGCCGCTGAGGCTGGCACTGCTGTCCAGCGCCAGGTGACGGGCCACATCCCCGATGTGCTGCTGCAAGAAGGAAACACGGTTGCGCAGCCCGATCAGAATGAGGACCGAGACGAGCAGGGAGATGGCGAGGGCGGCGACTATGATGGCGATCATCTGGTTGCGACCGCTGCCATAGCTGCGCTCGCTCAGCTCGTTGCGTTGCTGGGCCTGCTGGATCAAGCCGTCGAGCAGGGCATTGGCCCCTTTGCGCATGACCCCATAGCTCAGGCTGTAGCGATCCCGATAGAGGGCGCGGGCCTCATCCATCCGGTTGTCCGACAACGCTTGCAGCATGGGGGTCAGCTCGTCGCGCTCCATGGCGGTGAACTGATCGAGCAGGGTCTGCGCCTCGGCGCGGGCGGCGGGGTCTACCTGGGCATTGACCGCCTGCTCCATGGCTTGACGCATCTCGGGAATATCTTCCTCACGGGTCTCCTTGACCCGGGTCATCACCCCCTTCTCGTCCCGCAGCGAGGTGTCCTGCAGCAGCATCATGTCGATGCCGACCCGCATGCGTGGAATGCGGGAGGCCACTTCCGCCATGGCCCGCATGGGGGTTGCGGTATTCTGGAACAACTCGTCGGCCTGTTGCTTGATGTGTCCCATGCTGCGCAGGCTGGCCGCGCCAACCAGCAGCAGGGCGAGGCAGGGCACGGTGACCGCCAGGATGAGTTGGTTTTTGATGGTGAGTTTGCCAGCCAGCATGTTGACTCCTTGGTTCGTTGCTGTGTCGCTAATCTAGCGGCTTGTCATGACAATCGTTGTCATGAGCGGGCCGGCACTCCATGCCGACCCGGTAAAACAAGGGCGCCGCAGCGCCCTTGGTGATCACAACCTGAAGTTGCCGACCAGCTTGTCGAGCTCGCCGGAGAGTTGCTGCAGGCTGCGGCTGGACGCCGTCAGCTGGTGGGCAATGTCGGCGGTCTCCATGGTCAGCTGGTTGATGTCCTCGACGTTGCGGTTGATCTCGCCCACCACGCTGGATTGCTCCTCGGTGGCGGTGGCGACCTGGATGTTCATGTCGCTGATCTGGGTGATGTGACCGGTGATCTGGCCGAGTGCCGCATTGGCCTCATCGGCCTGGTTGACCACGGCCTGGCTCTGGTTGCGGCCCTGGGCCATGGCGCTGACGGCGCGGGCGCTCTGCTCCTGCAGGCTGTTGATCATGGTCTGGATCTCGGCGGTGGAGGCGGCGGAGCGGCTGGCGAGGTTGCGCACCTCGTCGGCGACCACGGCGAAGCCGCGGCCCTGCTCACCGGCCCGGGCGGCCTCGATGGCGGCGTTGAGGGCCAGCAGGTTGGTCTGTTCCGAGATGCTGCGAATGGTGTCGAGAATGCTGCCGATGGAATCGGTCTGGCTGGCCAGAGACTCGATGACGCCGGCGACCTGCTCGATCTCGTCCGACAATCCGACGATGCCATGACGGGCCTGGGCCACCACCACGGCGCCCGCATCCGCCTGTTCGTTGGCCTGCTTGGCCACGTCGGCGGCCAGTGAGGCATTGCCGGCGATCTCGCCCACGGTTGCCCCCATCTCGTGGATGGCGGTGGCGACCTGTACGGTACGATCCCGCTGGGCGGTGCAGTTGTGCTGGGTCAGCTGGGCCTTGGCGGCCACCTCGTTGGCGGTGAGGGCCAGCTGGCGGGAGTTGTTGGCCACCTGTTCGATGGAACCGTGGATCTTGGCCACGAAGTTGTTGAAACCGGTGGCGACCTGGGCGAGCTCGTCGCGACCTTCCACCTTGAGGCGCTGGGTCAGATCGCCGTCACCGCTGCCGAGCGCCCGGAACAGGCGTGCCAGCTCGTTGAGCGGGCGGCTGACGGAACCCGCCAGCAGCACCCCGAGCAGCCCCATGCCGACGGCGATGACCAGGCTCACCAGCAGGATGTGCAGGCGCGCCTCGTTCAGCTCGGCATAGACTTCCGCCTCCGGCACCTGAGCCACCAGATACCAGTCGAGCAGCGGGATATAGCTGGTGGCGAGCACCACGGCCTGACCATCCACCTCGGCGTGCGTGGCGGAGAAGGGCTGCTTGGTCAGCAGGCTGCCAGCATCGGGACCGGCCAGCTGGGTCAGACTGTCGCGATCGATGCGGGCCGCGTCAGGGTGCAGTTTCACCTTGCCGCTGCCGTCGGTCATGAAGACGAAGCCGCTGTCACCGATGCGGAAGTTGGCGAGCATGCTCACCATGCTGTCGAGGGACTTGGCGAGCCCCGCCAGGCCGCGACCGTTCAGTTGCTGGAAGTTGACGAACAGTTTCACCTCGCCGTTGGCCTCGCGGAAGATGCTGAGCATCAGATCCTGCTGGCTCTTGGTGTAGTCGTAGAACCAGTTGTCCTGCTCATGGTTCAGCACGCGCAGGAAACCATCCTGGTTGTAGTAGGCGGCGCTCTGCCGGTCGGCGAAAGAGGCGGTGACCAGGCCGTATTGGGCCGTCATGTCTTTCAACTGCGCGATGAGGATGGGCTCCTGCTCCTTGGGCATGCCGCGTTCCACCCAGTCCAGCACGAAGCGATCGTTGGCCAGCTGCTTGGCGGCCCCGGCGACCGAGGTCAGATCTTTCTCGATCTCCTTGCCGATACGCTGGGTCAGGTTCGGCAGTTCCTGCTCGAACATGCGGGTCTCGATCAGCTGCTGGGCAGAGCGCTGGCTGAAATAGCCAACCAGGAGACAGGAGAGCGCCACGGCCAGGATGACGGTGGCCAGAATTTTCTGCTTGAGTGTCAGGCTTGCAAACATAGGGTGACTCGGGAGTGTGGATCTGGGGTGAGTACATATTAGCGGCCGGTAATACCTCCCCTTGAGCCGTCGATGGCGTTTATTGCCGATTAACGTTTGCGCTCACAGCAGGTCGGGACTGGTTTGGCGCCAGTTCTGCCTGTTTGCCACCGACCGCAGCCAGATGAAATCTCGCCAGCACAGTCAGTTACGGTTACAGTTCCTCATCTGACGGTGAGCATCGCGGCTCACTCGGCTCGCACTGGAACCATGGACACTCATATGCGCATCTTTCCTCTGGGATGGACCCACCTGCTAATGCTCTTGCTGACTGCCGCCCCTCTCATGGTGGCAGCCCAGAGCCCTGACCCGGCCAAGCAACATGGCGGCGCCAGGGGGGAGAGGCCAAAGGTGGCGCTGGTGCTCAGTGGCGGCGGTGCCAAGGGGGCAGCCCATATCGGGGTGCTCAAGGTGCTGGAGGAGAAGCGGATCCCGGTCGACATCGTGGTGGGGACCAGCATGGGGGCCTATGTGGCGGGCATGTACGCCATGGGGCTCAGCGCCGAAGAGGTGGAGCGAATGACCCTCGCCATCGACTGGAACAAGGGCTATCAGGACAAGGTTGGCCGCAACGAACTCTCATTGCGCAAGAAGCAGCAGAGCGAGAAATACCAGCTGCGCACCGACATCGGCATCAACGGGGATCAGACCCAGCTGCCCGACGGCTTCTTCCAGGGGCAGTCCATGGCCAGCCTGTTGCGCCACGCCACCTCCAACCTGCCAGTGCAGAAGAGCTTCGACAATCTGCCCATCCCCTATCGCGCCATGGCTACCGACATGGAGACGGTGACCCCCTTCGTGCTGGATCACGGCAGCCTGGCCAAGGCCATGCAGGCCTCCATGTCCATCCCCGGCGCTCTCAAACCCGTGGATTGGGAAGGCCGGATCCTGACCGATGGCGGTACCGTCAACAACATGCCGGTGGACGTGGCCAAGGCCATGGGGGCCGACGTGGTGATCGCGGTGGATATCGGGGCCAAGCTGCGCACCCGGGAATCGCTGAAATCCGGGCTGGCCATCATTGACCAGCTCACGACCTACATGACCCAGGTCGGTACAGAGAAGCAGAAAGCCCTGCTGGGACCGAAGGATGTGCTGCTGAGCCCGGAGTTTGGCGACATAGGTATCGCCGATTTTGCCCGTATGCCGGAGGGAATCAAGATTGGGGAGACGGTGGCGATGCAATCTTCCAGTCAGCTGGACACGCTCTCTCTCTCCCCTGATGCCTATGCCGAGTATCGCAACCAGAAGCTGAGTCGCCGTGCCGAGCGCAGCGGCCAGCCGGCCTACTACATCGACAAGGTGGAGATCATCAACAAGTCCCGCCTCTCGGACGATACGGTGCGTGCCATGTTGAAGGTACGGCCGGACAAGGTGCAGACCTATGACAGCCTGGAGGCCGGCATCCGCCGTCTCTACGCGCTGGAATCCTTCGATCGCATCACCTATGAGGTGGAAGAACGGGGTGGCGAGAACGTGCTGGTGGTCAACGCCAGCGAGAAGAACTGGGGGCCGGGATATCTCAACTTCCAGCTCGGTTTCTCCGATGACTTCGAGAGCAATTCCAACTACAACGTCGGCATGTCCTACACCCTCACCAACGTCAATGACTGGGGTGGGGAGTGGCTGACGGAAGCGTCTCTTGGCACCGCCAAGCACTTCAAGACCGACTTCTATACACCGCTGGAACCCTCCCAGACCTACTACGGCGAGGCGAGCCTGGCCTATGACAAGACCCCGCGGCGGGTCTTCTTCACCGAGCAGAAGGATTTGGATGTATATGGGCTGCGCTATCTGGATTCGGAGTACAGCTTCACCAGCGTAGATCTGGCACTCGGCTGGAACCGTCAACCCTGGAGCCGGCTGTCGTTTGGCCTTGAGGGCCAGGTTGGGGGCGTCGATATCCAGAACCTGGCGGATGCGGACATCGATGCCCTCTCCTGGGGACCCTATGTGCGTTTCGAACACGATACCCTCGACAGCCGTTACTTCCCCTACGAGGGGATCTATTGGGATCTCAAGGGGGGATATACCAACGTCCGGCTGGAGCAGACCGGTGAGGATACTGAACATGGTGAGGGGCTCAACTACCATCTGGCGCTGATCAAACCCTGGTCCTGGGGCCGCCACAGCCTCAACCTGTTGCTGGAAGGCGGCGGTTCCACCTCGAAGGAGGAGGTGCCCCTTTATGTGCAGGATCTGGGAGGCTTGTTCCGGTTGTCCGGCTTCCAGCATTACCAACTGAGCGGGCGCTACAGCCTGCTTGGGGGTCTGCGCTATATCTACCGGGTGTCGGACAACGACTTCGGCGCCTTCAAGGCACCGCTGTTCCTCGGGGGATCCATCGAGCAAGGTAACGTCTGGGATAGCGGCGAGAAGATCAGCCTGGAGAACTCCTACACCGCTGGCTCCATCTACGTGGGGGTGGAGAGCTTCCTCGGCCCCATCTTCCTCGGTTACGGCATGGCGGAGGGGGGGCATGACATGTTCTACCTGCAATTGGGCACTACCTTCGATTAAACGGGTAATGATGCCTTTTTGTTAACATTTTCATGCCTGCACGCTTTGTGTGTTTAAAAAAATTGAACGGCATTAGTTGGTTATGTAGATCCGGTGAATAACCGTACAGGCTTTGGATTTTAATTAGTCGTTAAAACTTATATAGTGGGGGGCACCCTACGGGTGTCCCGCAAGGACGATCGCCGCGAGCGTGGGCGAGCCCCAAAAAAAAGACCAAAGAGGAACTAGTCGTGCTTGAAACATACCGTAAACACGTCGCAGAACGTGCCGCCGAGGGCGTAGTCGCCAAGCCTCTGGATGCAGAGCAAGTCGCCGCCCTGGTTGAGCTTCTCAAGAACCCGCCCGCCGGTGAACAAGATTTCCTGAAAGAGCTGTTGGCCTCCCGCATTCCCCCGGGCGTGGATGAAGCGGCCTATGTGAAAGCCGGCTTCCTCACCGCCATTGCCAAGGGTGAGGCCCACTCCCCGATCCTGACCGCCGCCGAAGCGGTCGAACTGCTCGGTACCATGCAGGGCGGCTACAACATCCAGCCGCTGATCGATCTGCTGGACGATGCCACACTGGCTCCTCTTGCTGCCAAGGGCCTCTCCCACACCCTGCTGATGTTCGACTCCTTCCACGACGTGGAAGAGAAGGCCAAGGCGGGCAACGCCCACGCCAAGCAGGTGCTGCAATCCTGGGCCGATGCCGAGTGGTTCCTCAATCGCCCGGCCCTGGCCGAGAAGATCACCGTCACTGTGTTCAAGGTGACCGGCGAGACCAACACCGACGATCTGTCACCGGCACCGGATGCCTGGTCCCGTCCCGACATTCCGCTGCATGCCTTGGCCATGTTGAAGAACGCCCGCCCCGGCATCACCCCGGACAAGGACGGCGTCATCGGCCCCATCAAGGCCATCGAAGAACTCAAGCAGAGCGGCTTCCCCCTGGCCTATGTCGGTGACGTGGTCGGTACCGGTTCTTCCCGCAAGTCTGCCACCAACTCCGTGCTCTGGTTCATGGGTGATGACATCCCCCATGTGCCGAACAAGCGCGCCGGTGGTGTCTGCCTCGGCGGCAAGATTGCCCCCATCTTCTTCAACACCATGGAAGATGCCGGCGCCCTGCCCATCGAGGTGGATGTCTCCAAACTGGAGATGGGCGACGTGATCGACATCTTCCCCTTTGATGGCAAGATCAAGCGTCACGGCACCGACGAGGTGCTGGCCCAGTTCGAACTGAAAACCGAAGTGCTGATCGACGAAGTGCGCGCCGGTGGCCGCATTCCGCTCATCATCGGCCGCGGCCTGACCGACAAGGCGCGTGAAGCGCTGAGTCTGCCGTTCTCCACCGTGTTCCGTCGCCCGCAGCCGGTGGCCGATACCGGCAAGGGCTTCACCCTGGCCCAGAAGATGGTCGGCAAGGCGTGTGGCGTGCAGGGCATCCGTCCAGGCACCTACTGCGAGCCCAAGATGACCACGGTCGGCTCCCAGGACACCACGGGCCCGATGACCCGCGATGAGTTGAAAGACCTGGCCTGCCTCGGCTTCTCCGCCGATCTGACCATGCAGTCCTTCTGCCACACCGCGGCCTATCCCAAGCCCATCGACGTGCAGACCCACCACACCCTGCCGGACTTCATCATGAACCGCGGCGGCGTCTCCCTGCGTCCGGGCGACGGCGTCATCCACTCCTGGCTGAACCGGATGCTGCTGCCGGATACCGTGGGTACCGGTGGTGACTCCCACACCCGTTTCCCCATCGGGATCTCCTTCCCGGCGGGCTCTGGCCTGGTGGCCTTCGCCGCCGCCACCGGCGTGATGCCGCTGGACATGCCGGAATCCGTGCTGGTGCGTTTCAAGGGTGAGCTGCAACCCGGCATCACCCTGCGGGATCTGGTCCATGCCATTCCCTACGCCGCCATCCAGCGCGGTCTGCTGACCGTCGAGAAAGCGGGCAAGAAGAACATCTTCTCCGGCCGCATCCTCGAGATCGAAGGTCTGCCGACCCTGAAGGTGGAGCAGGCATTCGAACTGGCCGATGCCAGCGCCGAGCGCTCCGCCGCCGGTTGCACCATCAAGCTGGATAAAGAGCCGATCATCGAGTATCTGAAGTCCAACATCGTGATGCTCAAATGGATGCTGTCTGAAGGCTATGGCGACGTGCGCACCATCACCCGCCGTATCAAGGGGATGGAAGAGTGGCTGGCGAACCCGGTATTGATGGAAGCAGATAAGGATGCCGAGTACGCCGAAATCATCGAGATCGATCTCGCCACCATCAAGGAGCCCATCCTGTGTGCGCCGAACGATCCGGACGATGCCCGTCTGCTGAGCACGGTCGCCGGTGACAAGATCGATGAGGTGTTCATCGGTTCCTGCATGACCAACATCGGCCACTTCCGTGCCGCCGGCAAGCTGCTGGAGAAATACCAGGGCGAGCTACCGACCCGCATGTGGATAGCGCCGCCTACCAAGATGGACAAGGATCAGCTGACCGAAGAGGGTTACTACGGCATCTTCGGCCGGGTCGGTGCCCGCATCGAGATCCCGGGCTGCTCCCTGTGCATGGGCAACCAGGCGCGGGTTGCGGAAGGGGCCTCGGTGGTCTCCACCTCCACCCGTAACTTCCCGAACCGTCTGGGCAAGGGCGCCAACGTCTATCTGGCCTCTGCCGAGCTGGCTGCCGTTGCCGCCATCACCGGCAAGATCCCGAGCGTGGACGAGTACCTGCAGTACGCCAAGTCCCTGGACGCCACCGCGGCGGACACCTATCGCTACCTGAACTTCAACGAGATCGCCTCCTACACCAAGAAGGCGGACGAGGTGATCCTGCAGCAAGCGGTATAAGCACTGGCGCCAGCGGGCGCGAGTCATCAGATGAGAACCCCGGCCCATGCCGGGGTTTTTTTATGCTCCCTTGGCGCGAGATCATTTTATTTCATCTGATCAAAAAATGATCTCGCACCAAGGGGGCGCGTGAAGGGCGCTATATGATGCGGAGCCTTTATCGATGCCCCTCACATGGTTTTCATCGGGACGGGGTTTGCTGTTTCTCTTATGGATACCCTCATCTATGCAGCTGTTTGGATTCGATGCCTCCCGGCCCTGCTGGCGCCTGCTCTGCGCACTGCTGGTTTTCACCCTGCCCGTGACGCTCGGGCTCTGGGAGCTACATGCCAACTATTTGAATACCTTGAGCAAGCAGTCAGAGTTTGCGGCCAGCAGGGCGATGAAGCTGATGGAGGTCATGCTGGAACATGCCGAGGAGAACAATCGCAACATGTTGCCCTTGCTCGACCATCCCTGCGAGACGGCCCTGTTCGCCATGCGCAAGCTGGTGGTGCTGGCTCCCTTCGTGCGCACCACCAATCTCATCGCCGATGGCAACATCTACTGCAATTCCCTGCTGGGGAGCGTCAGCTGGCAGGATGATGCCAGTGGCTACAGCGACGGTGTGCTGCGGCTGCTGCCGGGCAATGGCATCCTGCCGAGACACCCGGTGTTGGCGGTGCGCAGCCAGGCCACACAAGGGGATGTGCTCAGCACCATAGATCGGGAATATCTGAGGATCATGCTGACCCTGAGCGCCCCGTCGCAGGGAGAGATCTTGCTGCGGGTGGGGGATGAGTGGCTCAACCACAGGGGAGACCTGATGGAGGGGAGCCCCAGATTGCCAACCCTGGCGGCGTCCGACATCACCTCCAGCCGCTACCCCATCTCCATGTATGCCGGCATGGATATCGCGTCGGTGTGGCGAGGCCTCTGGCAGGTCCGTTATCTGACCATCAGCCTGCTGCTCAGCTTCTCCTTCTCCATCGCCCTGCTGGTGTGGTGGCTGCTGGGGCGGCCAGGTTCGATGGAAGGGGATCTCAAGCGTGCATTGCGCGCCAGGGAGTTCGTGCCCTACCTGCAGCCGCTGGTGAGTTGCGGCGATGGCTGCCTGAAGGGGGCCGAGGTGCTGATGCGCTGGCAGCATCCGGTTTCGGGCCTGATCCGCCCGGACCTCTTCATCCCCCAGGCGGAGGAGAGCGGCATGATAGTCCCCATGACCCGGCAACTGATGCAGCAGGTCGCGGAGCAGTTGAGCGCCTGGCAACGGGAGATGCCGGATGACTTTCATATCGGCATCAATATCAGCGCCGTTCATTGCCGGGATCGCACCCTGGTGGGGGAGTGCCGTGCCTTTCTCGATCACTTCTCCCCGGGCCGGGTGGTGCTGGTGCTGGAGCTGACCGAGCGGGAGCTGCTGGTGGCCAACGACCAGACGCTGGCCCTGTTCAGGGAGCTGGATGACATGGGAGTCCGGCTCGCCATCGATGATTTCGGCACCGGCCACTCCAGCCTGCGATACCTGCAAGAGTTCCGGGTGGACTACCTCAAGATCGATCGCTCCTTCATCGGCCGGATCGGCACTGAGTCGCTTTCCGAGCACATCGTCGACAACGTCATCGATCTCGGCTTCCGGCTGGGGTTGTCGCTGGTAGCGGAAGGGGTGGAGACCCTGGAGCAGGCCGATTATCTGCGGGGGAAAGGGGTCGACTATCTGCAGGGCTATCTGTTTGGCATGCCCATGCCGCTGCAGCAGTTTTGTGAAAGCTTGCCGGCCAGGGGGAAGGTCGCCTGACTGGTCGTTTTTTGCTCGGTTAGGGCTGGGTTCAGGGTCGGGGGATAAACTGGTCGGCCATTTTGCACTGGACCTTCTATGCCTTATCGTCCCAGGATCAATGCATCCCATCCTTGGCTGCGTCTGCTCTTCGCCATGCTGGTCTTCTCCACGCCCATGCTGCTTGGCAGTTGGGGGGGGTATTGCCACTACCAGAGCAATCTGCGAAAAAAAGCCGTGGAGGCAGCGTCTCATACCGTCAATCTGCTTGAGACGATGCTAAATAATGCAGAAGCCGCCAATCGGCAGGTGTTGCCGCTGCTGGGCAAGCCTTGCGGTCCGGTTCAGGCCACCCTGCGAGAGCAGGTCGCCCTGGTGCCCTTCGTGCGCTCGGTCAACCTGGCCAAGCGGGATGACATCTATTGCTCCTCGCGTTTTGGTCCTTATCGCTCATCCTACTCGATGGGGGAGTTTGCCAGCGGGACTCTGCTGCTCAACAACGTGAGTCCGGTGCGGCAGGGGCATCCCTATCTGGTGGTGCGGGCCGAGTCGGGCCAGCACTCGGTGCTGAGCGTCATCGATGGGGATTACCTCAACTTCATGCTGGGACTCAACGATCCCACCATGACCATCATGCTCAGGGTCGGGCCCCACTGGCTCGACCGTCAGGGCCACTTCTTCCGGCATGCCCCCGGTCTGCCGGATCGGATGGAGGTCATCCTGGGATCCGAGGTTTATCCCTTCTCCATTTACGCGGGGCACAATCAGCCCCCCAGCTGGCGAGACATGGTACAGCAGCACTGGTTCGGGCTCTGGTTGCTGGTCGGGCTGAGCCTCACCTTCGCCCTGAGTGTCTGGTGGCTGCTGGGGCGGCCCCGCTCACCGGCCAACGAGTTGGCGCGTGCCCTGAAGGCCCGGGAGTTCGAGCCCTTCCTGCAGCCGCTGGTCGCCACGGACAGCGAGGCCATCGTGGGGGCCGAGGTGCTGATGCGCTGGCGCCACCCCGAGGCGGGCCTGATCCGCCCGGATCTCTTCATTCCCCAGGCGGAGGTGAGCGGCCTGATCGTGCCCATGACGACGCTCTTGATGGAAGAGGTTGCCAGGGTGCTGGGGAGCGAACGGGCGCTGCTCCCCCAGGGTTTTCATATCAGTTTCAACATCAGTGCCGCCCACTGCCGGGACATGGCGCTGCTCGATGAGTGCCGCCGTTTTCTTGCCCACTTCGCCCCGGGTCAGGTGGTGCTGGTGCTGGAGCTGACCGAGCGGGAGTTGCTGGTGGCGGATCCCCAGACCCTGTCGCTGTTTGGACAACTCAACGAGATGGGGGTCAGGCTCTCTATCGATGACTTCGGCACCGGCCACTCCAGCCTGGTCTACCTGCAGCAGTTCAACGTGGATTACCTCAAGATCGACAAGTCGTTCATCGGCAGGATAGGCACGGAGTCCCTCTCCAAGCACATCGTCGACAACGTGATCGATCTGGGGCGGCGGCTCGGCCTGTCGCTGGTAGCGGAGGGCGTCGAGACCCGCCAGCAGGCGGACTACCTCAGGGGCAAGGTGACCTTCTTGCAGGGTTATCTGTTTGGTCAGCCGGTACCGTTGCCGCAGTTTCAGGGGGAGCTGCGCCAGGCCGCCACTGTTGTGGAGCCCGCCTCCGCGCCGCTGCTGGCCTGAGTCGTTGGCGCCAACCCTTTCTCATCCACGACTGTAGGGGCTTGTTTTCCATGCCTTGGCGAGCACTTTTCGGTAGAATTGCTGCTCACTTCGAAGTCAGATGAGGCGCGGTATGACGGTCAGGTTCCAGGCATTTCACAGCATCAAGGCGATTGGCAATCGGGAGGTGCTGTTCAACTGGTCCAGGACCAACCCCCTTGGCGCCCTGGATCAGGTGTGGCGCCCCAAGAGCCGGGACGAGCTGCAAGCGCTGCTGCGGGAGCACCCGGAGCGCAAGCTGCGGCTGATCGGCTCCGGCCTGTCGTTTGAACCCATCCACAGCGTCTATGCCGAGGGCAAGCAGGCGCTGCTGGTGGACCTGTACCACCTGCGCGGCCAGCTCGCCAGCACGGCGGATACCGTCACCTACCAGGCGGGCACTCCCCTCGATACCGTCTATGCAGATCTCATCGCCATGGAGCGGATGCTGCCGGCCTCCCCGGGGGTCATCGGCATCCAGACCCTGGGCGGGGCGCTCAGCACCGGCACCCACGGCCAGGGGTTGCACCAGTCTGCCCTGTGCGATGCGGTGGCGGCCCTGACCATCATGCTGGCGAGCGGCGACATCATCCGGATGGATCGCACCGATCCCCGCTTTGGCGCCTTCGTCATGGGCATGGGGATGCTCGGTATCCTGCTGGATGTGACCCTCTACACGGTGCCGAACCGCATCATGCGTTGCACCAAGTTCACCACCGACTACCCCTTCCTGCTGGCGCACAACGAGCGACTCAACCGTGAACACAGCTTCGTGAAGAGCTGGTGGTTCGCCTGGACCGGCGAGAGCCACATCTGGCTGGTGGATCCCGCCTCCGAGGAGGAAGTGGCCCGCTACCGTGCCGGGGGCTGCGAGCCCCTGCTGCTGGAAGGGGATGTGGACGGGCGCATGAACGCGACCATCGACGCCACCTTGCAGAAGATGGCCAAAGACACCAAGGACGAGGCCAGGGCCGGGGAGCACTTCGAGACGGTGCGCCGCTTCAAGGATGCCTCTGATCTGGTGGGCAATGTCTACCAGATCCTCTGCAAGGGGATACCGGCGCCCCAGATCAACTGCGAGGTGGCGGTGCCCCTCGCGCGGATGGGGGAGGCGCTGACCCTGTTGCAGGCCTGGCAGGAGGCCAACCCCGGCGTGCTGCACTATCCCTTCATCCTGCGCTGCACCGGCCCCTCCGAGGCCTGGCTCAGTGCCGCCTATGGCAAGTCGGTGTGCTGGATAGGGTTCCTGGTCTATCTGGCGGCGGACGGTACCTTCGTGGGAGGCTCCATGGAGCAGATGCGCGAACTGCAGCAACTGCTGGTGCCGCTCGGCGGAACGCCGCACTTTGGCAAGCATCTGGCGATGGATCTCTACGACTTTCCGGCCCTGCTGCCACGCTGGCACGACTTCCTGGCCCTCAAGGCCGAGCTGGACCCCCATGGCCGCTTCGAGAACCGCTGGCTCAGCGATCTGTTTGCCAACCGCTGAGGGTGGCCTCTTCGAGAGGGAGAGGCATTTTTGCTCCCTTCTCCCCTGGCGGGAGAAGGGTTGGGGATGAGGGGAAAAAATAGCCCTTTCAGGCCCCATGACGACAGGTTTTAAGGATTTGACATGACTGACCCGCAAGACACCCGTATCCCCGTCACCCTGCTGACCGGATTTCTTGGCAGCGGCAAGACCACCTTGCTCAATCACTGGGTGAAGCAGCCCGAGCTTGGCGAGTGCGCCGTGCTTATCAACGAATTCGGCTCCGTGGGGCTGGATCATCATCTGGTGCAACAGGTGGACGAGCAGGTGGTGCTGCTCGATTCCGGTTGCATCTGCTGCTCGGTGCAGGGCTCCCTCGTGGAAGCGCTGCAGGGGCTCTTTATGAAGGCCATTCAGCGCAAGATCAAACCCTTCAAGCGGCTCATCATCGAGACCACTGGGCTTGCCGATCCGGCCCCCGTGCTGTTCACCCTGAGGGAAGAGGGCTTCATCGCCCAGCGTTACCGTTTCGACGGCACCGTGACCGTGGTGGATGCTGGCCACATCGAGCAGCAGTTGGCGGCCCAGTACGAGGCGGTCAAGCAGGTGGCGCTGGCGGACTTGTTGGTGGTGAGCAAGGGGGATCTGGTGGAGGCCGAGACGCTGGACAGGGTGGAAGCCCAGCTGGCGACCCTCAATCCGGCAGCCCCCATCGAGCGGGTCCGTAACGGCGTGCTCTCGCCCCGGGTGCTGGAGACGCTCGGTGCCTACAACGAGGCGACGGGACGGGATGTGCGCCAGTTGCTCGCCTGGCTGCGTACCGAATCCCCGAAGCAGGGGCTGGCCTCCCCGATGCAGCCCAGGATGAAACCCTTCGCCGCCAAGATAGGCACGGCCGCGCCGACCCATTTCGACCATGGCGACATCGAGAGTTTCTCCCTGCGCATCGGCGAGCCCTTGAAGCCCGCCCGCCTGCTGGCGGCCATCGACGCGATACAGGCGCAGTATGGCGATGCCCTGCTGCGGCTCAAGGGCATACTGCTGCTGGAGGGAGAGAGCCAGCCCGTGGTGATCCACGGCGTGCACGGCCAGCTCTACCCCTTGCAGAGCCTGGGGGAGTGGCCGGAGGGACGGGCCCAGTCCCGCTTGGTGTTCATCGTCAAGAGCCGGGACAAGGGCGGGATAGAGCAGTTGTTCCTCGATACCCTCAAGGCCCCCGAGCCCAGCCTGGAAGAGCAGCTCAGAGCCATGTTGGGGACACCCGACCAGTAGTTTTTGATATGACCCGCCGCCGTGCGGGTCTATTTTTAGGCAACGTATTTTCAGGCCAACCATTTTCGGTTCAACGATGTTCAGGTCCACAAGAGGTGACTCCATGCCCGACGACAACTCGCACCTGGTTACCCCGGCACAACGCAAGTGGCTGCCTCTGCTGACGGCGGTCGGCTTCTTCATGCAGACGCTGGACGGCACCATTCTCAATACCGCCTTGCCCAGCATGGCGGCGGCTCTGGGAGAGAGCCCGCTGCAGATGCAGTCGGTGATCATAGCCTACATGCTGACGGTGGCCCTGCTCATTCCCGCCTCCGGCTGGCTGGCCGACCGTTTCGGTACCCGCCGGGTCTATCTGGCGGCCATCCTGCTGTTTACTCTGGGATCCCTGGCTTGTGCCGTGGCCAACACCCTGCCGCTGCTGGTGGCAGCAAGGGTGCTGCAAGGGGTGGGCGGGGCCCTGCTGATGCCCATAGGTCGGCTCGCCGTGCTGCGGGTCTACAGCAAGCACGAGCTGCTGCGAGTGATGTCGTTTGTCACCATCCCCGGTCTGCTCGGGCCCCTCATCGGTCCGGCGCTGGGGGGCTGGCTGGTGGAGGTGGCGAGCTGGCACTGGGTGTTCCTCATCAACCTGCCGGTGGGCCTGGTCGGCTTCATCGCCAGTTGGAGCTTCATGCCGGAGCTGAAACAGCAGACGGCCAGGTTTGACTGGCAGGGATTTGTGCTGTTCAGCGTCGGTATGGTGTTGGTATCTGTCGGTTTGCAAGGGCTGGGGGAGCACAGTATATCGACTGGCTGGGCGCTGTTTGCCGTCCTGTTCGGCCTCGCCGCCATGGCGAGCTACTGGCTCTATGCCGCCAATGCCGAGCAGCCGCTGTTCAGCCTGGCGCTGTTCAAGACCTCGACCTTCGCCATCGGCATCTGGGGCAACCTGTTCGCCCGCCTCGGCAGCGGTGCCATGCCCTTCCTCACCCCGCTCTTCCTGCAACTGGGGCTGGGCTTCTCGCCGAGCAAGGCGGGGATGACCATGATCCCGACCGTGATCGGTGCCATCCTGACCAAGACGCTGGTCAACAAGCTCATACCCCGCATCGGTTACCGCCGCATCCTGATCGGCAATACCCTGGCGCTGGGGGTGATGATCGCCAGCTTCTACTTCATCGACAACCAGGTGCCCCACGGGGTGCTGCTGGTCTGGCTGGCGGTGTTCGGCGCCATCAACTCGCTGCAGTTTTCCGCCATGAACACCCTCACCCTGCAGGATCTGAGTCCGGAGCATGCCAGCAGCGGCAACGGCCTGCTGTCGGTGGTGATGCAGCTCTCCATGAGCCTGGGGGTGGCCATCGCCGCCAGCCTGCTCGGCCTCTTCTCTGCGGGCAGGCCGGTGGGGGACAGCGAATTCTGGCTCGGTGGCTTCCACCTCACCTATCTGTGCATCGGTCTGATGTCCATGCTGGCGGCGCTGATCTTCGCCCAGCTGGGCAAGCAGGAGAGAAGGGGCTGAGCCGACGCCTTTCTCCCTGATGACAGGGGAGAAAGGGTCATTGCCGTGCTTGATCTGG
The DNA here is from genome assembly GCF_054052485.1 of Aeromonas intestinalis. NCBI lineage: Bacteria > Pseudomonadati > Pseudomonadota > Gammaproteobacteria > Aeromonadales > Aeromonadaceae > Aeromonas > Aeromonas intestinalis. The sequence goes on along the minus strand of NZ_JBSTYK010000008.1, from coordinate 104,646 downwards.
GTGGGGGAGCGGCGCGGCTCAGGCCAGTGAGGCGGGCAGATAGCTGACCGGGCAGGGCAGCCGGGCCAGCACCTCGGCCAGATGCTCGGTGGCCAGCAGGAAGGTCTGCTCCGGATGGCCCGGGGTCCAGGTGAAGGCCTCGTGGGTCAGCAGGAGTGGGTCAACCAGCAGGGGGATGTCGGCGCGGGGCAGGAAGGGGCAGACCGCCCCCGGCAGGCAACCGATCTCCGCCTGCATCTCCTCGGCCGTACAGATGGAGGGCTTGGCTCCCAGACTCGCCTTGACCGCCTTGTTGTCGAGCCGTCCGTCCCTGTGGGTCAGCAGCAGGGCGAAGCGGCCATCCTTGAACTTGAGAAACAGGGTCTTGCTGAATTCGGCCTGCCAGCCGAGGCGGGCTTTGACCCGCTCGTCGGTGGCGTAGTCCAGGATGGGTTCGTGCTGGTAGCGCTGGTGGGGAAGGTCTGCCAGCAGCTGGCTGTTGAAGTCGTGAATGGTATCGAGTGGCATGGGGGTCTCCTGTCTGGGGCCATAGTGCCAGCCGGTCTGGCCCGAGCCCAATCACCCTTTCTTATGACGGATAAGGGAGGACGGATAAACAACGAGGGCACCCTGGGTGCCCTCGTCGATCAATGGGGTTGCAACTCGCTGGCTCCCCACTGGAAGGGGATGGGGCAGAGCTGCTGGGAGGCCTTGTCGTAGGCGTGCCACAGCTCACCGAGGGTGCGGCCATCACGGGGATGGCGCAGCTCGGGTGCCAGCTCGGCCAGCGGCCAGAGCACGAAGGCGTTGGTGAGGATCTCGGCGCGGGGCAGCTCGACCGGCCCTTCGCACACCAGGCTCCCGTAGAGCAACAGATCGAGATCCAGGGTGCGGGGGGCGAACTTCTTGGCATCCGGCTCGCGGCCGTGGGCAAACTCCATGGCCCGCAGTCGCTGGCACAGGGTTGTCAGCGGGAGATCCGTTTCGGCTCCCACCACCAGGTTGTAGAAGGGGCGGCCGTTGAAGCCCACCGCCGCACTCTCAAAGACCCGGGAGACCTGGAGTTCGCCAAACTCGGCGTGCAGGGCATCGAGCCCGGCCCGGATGTGGCGCTCCCGCTCTATGTTGGAGCCCAGACTGATGTAGATGCGGGTCATGGATGCTTCCTCCCGACGGGCTGACTCACTGGGCACTCGCGGCCGGCGTGCGGTGACGCAGGATCTCGACACCGACGCCGGCGGCATTGGGCACGGCGGTCGGCTTGGTCAGGGTGACCTTGACCCATTGCACGCGCGCGTCGGCCAGCACCAGCGCGGCGACCTGTTCGGCCATGGTCTCCACCAGTTCGACCACGGTGTTGGCGGCGTGATCACAGATCTTGCGGGAGAGGGTGGCGTAGTCCAGTGCCAGCTTGATATCGTCGGTTGCGGCGGCGGGGCGGTTGTCGAACCCCATCTCGAGATCGAAGCTGAGCTTCTGGCGAATGCCCTTCTCCCACTCATAGACCCCTATGGTGGTCAAAACCTCGAGTCCGCGAATAAACACCTTGTCCATGACAGTACTTCTTCTTTACTCTTGATGGGCTGTGAAGACAGCGCTGGGATGCTGGCCTGGCAAGCAGATTGCCGCTGACGGTCGGTTTGGGCGACGCGCCCAGGCCAGAGAATGTGGCCCGCATCATACCCCATTCATATCGTGGTAAAAACGACCAAGATGACGGCCCTGACGATTTTAATGATTATTCTGGCCTACCTGGGTGGTTCACTGTCCAGTGCCGTGCTGGTTTCCCGCTTCACCGGATTGCCGGATCCCCGGGATCACGGCTCCCACAATCCGGGGGCGACCAATGTGTTGCGCCTCGGTGGTCGGTTGGCGGCGTTGATCGTTCTGCTGCTGGATGTGCTCAAGGGCATGGCCCCCGTCTACCTCGCCTGGTATCTGGAGATAAAGCCGGTCTACCTCGGCTTCATCGGGGTGGCGGCCTGCCTTGGCCACATGTATCCCCTCTTCTTCCATTTTCGCGGCGGCAAGGGGGTCGCCACCGCGCTCGGCACCATGCTGCCCATCGGCTTTGCCATGGGGGGCGCAGCCATCGCGACCTGGTTGCTGGTGCTGGTGGTGAGCGGCTATTCCTCCCTGGCCTCCATCGTGACCGTGCTGCTGACGCCGCTCTTTACCTACCTGCTCAAACCCGAGTACACCCTGCCGGTCTCTCTGCTCTCCTGCCTCATTCTCATCCGTCATCACGAGAACATCACCCGCTTGCTGAGAGGGGAGGAGTCTCGCCTCTGGGGGCGCCGCAGGGCGGCTTCTGCTACGGAAGTGACAGAAATGGATGATGCTGCGCAAAAAAGAGACGAACGAGACAAAAAGTGAAATTTCCCGTTGACCACCTGCCGTAAAATCCGTTTAATAGCGCCCACGCCCAGATAGCTCAGTCGGTAGAGCAGGGGATTGAAAATCCCCGTGTCGGCGGTTCGATTCCGTCTCTGGGCACCAAATTTTGGTGCCATGAAATAAAAATTTGTTCATGCACAATGGTTTAAAGTGTGCCGGCTTAGCTCAGTAGGTAGAGCAACTGACTTGTAATCAGTAGGTCACCAGTTCGATTCCGGTAGCCGGCACCATTTGCCCAGATAGCTCAGTCGGTAGAGCAGGGGATTGAAAATCCCCGTGTCGGCGGTTCGATTCCGTCTCTGGGCACCACGTTAGGATGCTGAGATAGCAATATCTGGGCTCCAAAGTACGATTCCTCCTTAGTTCAGTCGGTAGAACGGCGGACTGTTAATCCGTATGTCACTGGTTCAAGTCCAGTAGGAGGAGCCAATTCAAAAGACCCTTGTCGCAAGACAAGGGTCTTTTTTTATGTTTCTCGCTCACCGTCATCAGCATCGCTGAAAAGCGGACTAGCCTGATAGGCGCACCCACTGATGGCGAGGAGAAGACGATGGGAAGCTATGAACTGAAGCGAGCCAAGAACGACCAGTTCTACTTTGTGCTCAAGGCAGGCAATGATCAGGTGATCCTCAATAGCGAGATGTATACCAGCAAGGCGGCGGCCCAGAACGGTATCGCCTCGGTCCAGACCAATGCCCAGGAGGCGGGGCAATATGATCTGAAAGAGGCGGCCAATGGTCAGTACCACTTCACGCTGAAAGCCAAAAACCATCAGGTCATCGGCTCCAGCCAGATGTATGCCAGCAAGGCGTCGGCACAAAATGGCATTCAGTCGGTCCAGACCAATGGCCCGACCCAGACCATCAAGGATCTGACCCTCTGATCCGGACACCTTTCGATGTGAACCAGGAGCGCTGCGGCGCTCTTTTTTGTTTGGAATGCCGGATCAGCGCTGTTTTGCACCCTTATAGCCTGGCGCCGTTTTGTTGATGCAATGGACTGAAAACAAAAGAGTTATGTGAATGGCAAGCAAGCCGTATCTGGCAAAGCGTCCCGCCGCTTAAGCTTCTGTACAAGGTTCAGCCGGTACAATTGGCACTCAGTAAGAATAAGGGTGACAAGCCCGTAACCCAAGATAGATGAGGTTGTGATGACTTTGAGACTGAAACCTGTATGGATTGCATTGGCACTGGCGGCGACGACTGCACACGCAAGCGATGACTTCTATTTCGGTGCCGGCGTGGGTGCGACCCACTTCAACGGCCTGAACAAGATTGAAGGCGTCAACACGGGCGAAGAAGATGCCGCGGCGGCCAACGTCTTTGCCGGTTACAACTTCAACGAATACTTCGGATCCGAGCTGGGCTACCAGTACACCGGCCGTGGCAACACCGATGGCAACCGTTACGAGAGCCAAGGTGCCACCTTGTCCGGTATTGCGCGTCTGCCCCTTGGCGAGAACTTCTCCCTGTTCGGTGAAGCAGGCGCTTACTGGGGGCATACCGACGGTCTGGGCACCAGCGATACCCGCGTCTCCCCGCTGGCCGGTGCCGGTCTGACCTACAAGGTCAACGATGCACTGGATCTGCAGGCGCGCTACCGCTACATGTGGGATGTGGCAGACCTGACCACCCACACTGGCGAGCAGTACAAGTCCAACCAGAGCGTGACGACCCTGGAAGCCGTCTACCATCCGTTCCGTACTTCCTATGTCGCACCGGTGGCCGCCCCTGTGGTTGCAGAGGCCGCGGCACCCGAAGTCGTCGAGAAGAACTTCACCCTGAGCTCTGATGTGCTGTTTGCCTTCGGCAAGGCAGATCTGAAACCGGAAGGGGTGGATGCCCTGAACGGTCTGTATCAGCAGATCACGGCATCCCAGCCCAAGGATGGCAGCGCCATCGTCGTGGGTTACTCCGATCGCGTCGGCTCCGAGGCGTATAACCAGAAGCTGTCCGAAGAGCGCGCCCGCAGCGTGGCCGACTTCCTGGTGAGCAAGGGCTTGCCGGCCAGCAAGATCTCCGTCGAAGGCCATGGCGAAGCCGACCCCGTGACCGGCACCCAGTGTGACGGCGTCAAGGGCAATGAGCTGATCGCCTGCCTCTCCCCGGATCGCCGCGTGGAAGTGCGCGTCTCCGGCGTGCAGGAAGTCCAGCAGTAAGCTGATCCTGCCCGGATGATATGAAGAGGGGATGCCATGGCATCCCCTCTTGCTTGTCTGCGCGACGGTGACGATCTGGCACCGCCTGGCTCGAGGCTGCTGTGTTCAGTGCCAGTCCAAGGCGGCATGTCGTCGCCATCTGCCCCTTATTTATTCCCTATCAGTGACTTGCCTCTTGCTCCTCGCCTAGTATGGTGGCCAGACGGACGTTGACCACGGCGCCCCTTGCATCAGGCCGGTCACGCAGGCCAGGGCTTTCAGTACCTGTCCCTCTCTCCCGGATCATGCCTGGCAGACCCTATTTGCTATCGAGGTAATCTATGAACGCAACCGAGCTTTGGCAGCTCTCTCCCGAGCAGTTCAACGAATGGCGCCGGGAGAATGACTATCCCCTGATTTGGGAACTGCTGACGGCCTCGTTGCCCCATTTTGACGACTGGATGAGCGAGCAGAAGATAGACAAGGCGGTCATCTTCCAGATCGGCATCGCCCGCTTCATCAGCTCCCGCTGTGTACAGAGCCTCTGCGTCTACATGAGTGACGACAAGATCCGTCTGTACGAGACCGCCTCCAGTGCGCTGGAGTCCCTGCGCAAGAGCGGGCTCATCCGCTCCGAATCCCGTTTCGAACCCTACCTCATGTGGCTGGCCGGCAAGCATGGCAAGGATCAGGCGAAGCGGGTGCAGAGCCTGCTGTCGGTCTCCGAGAACAACAAGGGAGAGGCGCAGGTGCTCGGCAAGCATCGTCTGCTCAATATCGGAGGCGTCACCCTGCAGAGCCCCATCATCTCGGGACGGCTGCTCGACTTCACCTGTCTCGACGAGCTATCTCTGGATGGTGCGGTCAACAACTCCAAGGTCTATCTGTGGCACTGCTCGGCCAAGGGGGTCAGGGTCAACGGCGGCATCATAGGGCTGGATCTGTTCGATTCCCTGCTGTGGGATCACAGGGCCTGGGCCAAGAAGCGGGAGCTGGCGCTGGAGGACGGGGTGTTCCAGGACTTCACTATCGAGTGCGAGGAGATCCGCTTTCACTCGTCCCGGGCCGTGCTGAAGAACTTCAACGTCAGCGCCAAGAACTTCGATGCCACCATGGAACACACCAATCTGGACAAGGTGCAGGTCAGCTACAACGAGAATGGCCGGATCGACCACAGCGAGGCGAGCAAGCTGTACCGCAATGCCAAGCGGCTCTTCTCCAGCGTGGGGGATACGGTCGATGCCGGAGAGTGCTACTACCAGGAGAAGCTGCACGAGATGCGATCCCTGGCGAGCCCGAAGGAGCTCTACAAGGACAGCTGGCTGCGCAGCGGCCCGCTTAAGAAAGGGATGCTCTCCCTGCTCTGCTATCTGAAATGTGCCTCCAAGTTCATCAGCTTCATCACTTGGGGTTTTGGGGAGCGGCCCATCCGCAGCCTGCTGATGTCCATGGGGGTGATCCTGCTGGCGACCCTGACCTACTTCCTGGCGCCGGAGTCCGTCACCCACGGCCATCTCGGTCGTTCGCTCTATTTCAGCATCGTCACCTTCGTGACCCTGGGTTACGGGGACATCTCCCAGACCTCGTCGCCACTCCAGCTGCTGTCAGCCATAGAGGCGTTCAGCGGCATGTTCCTGACCGGTCTCTTCCTCGCGGGCTTCGCGTCGAAAACCAAGCAATACTGAGGCTCATGTCGGGGATGCCCGGGTCTGCGCTCTTTGCCACGCCCCGGGGATGAAACCCGCCCCCCTAATTGTCCAGCCCGGCCTGAGTGCCGGGCTTCGTCGTTTCTGGGGGCGGTGGCTGGCTTGACGGGGGGGATGGGGAGCGACTTTATTTAAGGTGCGTGGCCGGGGTCAGCCTTGGCCGAATGGGGATGCAAGCGACAACAAGACAGAGGAGCAGGATCGGCACGGATCAGTCAACCATCACTGCAGATAAGGAACAACGCTATGATATTGAATCACTTATGGGGATTGTATGCCCATCCTCACACCGAATGGCATACCATAGACGAGCGGCACGACAGCTTCAGAAACAGCCTGACCCACATCCTGCTCGTGGCCCTTATCCCATCAGTCTGCGCTTACTATTCCGCCGTCCACATCGGCTGGAGCATCGGGGTCGGCGAACCCATCCGGCTGACCGCGGACAGCGCCTTCGTGCTGTCGGTGGCCATGTATCTCGCCCTCATCGTCGGCGTCTTCGCCCTCTCCTACCTGGTGCACTGGATGGGTCACACCTTCGGGGCCGATCCCAGTTACACCACCTCCCTCGAACTTGCGGCCTACACCTCGACGCCCCTGTTCATGGTCGGATTCTCCGCCTTCTTCCCCCATCTCTGGTTCGTGATGATCATCGGTCTCATCGGCCTCAGTTACTCCGTCTATCTGCTCTATATCGGGGTTCCCATCCTGATGCACATCACCAAGGAGCAGGGCTTCATCTATGCGAGCTCTGTGGTCACCGTGGGGCTGGTGTTGCTGGTCTGCGTGCTGGCGAGCACCGCCATCCTCTGGGGATCCGGTTTCGGACCCGTCTTCATGCATTAGCCAAGGTGTGCATCACCGTAAAAAAGGCGCCTGATGGCGCCTTTTCCATGGGGATCACTCACCCTTTCTGACCGGGTTGGCGCGTCGTCGTCCCCCATGCCAGGTGGTGCCCATCGACGCGGCTATGATGGCGGCTATTCCCAGCCACTGGGACGGAGGCAGTTGCTCCCCCAGTAGCAACAATCCCATCAGGGCGCCCATGGCTGGTTCGCCACTGGTCAGGATGCCGTAGCTCTTGAGCGGCAACCGGCGCAGGGCGAACATCTCGAGTGAGTAGGGGATGGCACTCGAGAGCAGCCCCACCCCCGCTATGGTCAACACCAGGGGGAGGGTGAAGCTGGCCTCGCTCGCCCCGCCGAGGCCGAAGGGCAGCACCAGCAGGGTGCCCACCCACATGCCAAGAGCCGGCGCCTGGGGCCCCAGCAAGGCACCTGCCCGCTTGCCGGTCAGCATGTAGAGTCCCCAGAACACGCCGGCACCGAGGGCCAGGGCGGCCCCCAGGGGATCGATGGCCTGTTCGGCCGCCCGCAGGGGCAGGAGCAGCAGCAGTCCGGCGATGGCCAGAGCCAGCCAGATGAAGTCTTCCCGGTGGCGGGAGTGAAGCAGCGCCACCGTCAACGGGCCGATGAACTCGATGGCCAGCGCCACGCCGAGGGGGATGCGCTCGATGGCCAGGTAGAAGAGCAGGTTCATGGCCCCAAGCGAGAGTCCGTAAGGGATGGCCATCAGCAGGGTGCGCCTCTCGAGGGGCGATCGCCAGATACGAAACACCAGAGACAGAAGGAGGGCGGCACACCCCAGCCGGAATAATGTGGTGCCGGCGGCCCCCAGCAGGGGGAACAGCGACTTGGCCAGGGAGGCGCCCAGGGTGATCGACAGCATGGCGAGCAGGACGGCCAACAGGGAGGAGAGGGCGGGGCTGTTTGGCTGCATCTTGTTCAAACCTGAGCAGGGTATAAGCAAGAAAATATATCTGGAGGCCGCCGTAATTTCGGTCTAATACTGGCCTTACATGATAATTTTTATCTCTTGAGTCCCATGACCGACAAATTTGATCTGCTCATCCTGGCCGAGCTGCAGCAGGATGCCCGTCTGCCCATTCCCGAGCTGGCCCACCGGGTCGGTCTTTCCGCCCCTGCCTGTTACCGCCGTGTCCGGGAGCTGCGGGAGACTGGCCTCATCGAGCGGGAGGTGGCACTGGTGGCTCCGGCCACCATGGGCTGGCCTATCACCATGCTGGTGCTGGTGACCCTGGAGCGGGATCACGGCCGCATCGTCGATGAGATGATCGCCAGCCTGCAGCGGGAACCCGAGGTGATGGATCTCTGGTACGTGACGGGTGAGCAGGACTTCGTGCTGCAGGTCGCCGCGCGGGACATGCAGAGCTACGAGCAGTTCACCCGGCGGGTGCTCCATGCCAGAGAGCAGGTGCGCAGCTTCAAGACCCTGGTCGTCATGGGGCAGCACAAGCGTTGCGGCGCCTTGCTGCCCGGCTGAGAAAGGGGGGGGGGTTGTTGCCTTGAGGGAATCAAAGGCGCGCGAAGGGGTCGGCAGGCAAACAAGAAGGGGCAGGTACTAGCTGCCCCTTCTTTTTCAGCCGGGCTGCCCGCCCGCCAGCTCCTCCGCCGTCATGGGACGCAGCACCTTGCAAGGGTTGCCCACCGCGACCACGCCCGCCGGAATGTCCTTGGTCACCACGGAACCCGCGCCAATCACGCTGTTGTCCCCTATGGTGACGCCGGGGCAGATGACGGTGCTGCCACCTATCCAGACGTTGTTGCCGATGCGCACCGGTTTGCCGAACTCGACCCCGGCCACCCGGGGAACGACGGCAATGGGGTGGGCGGCGGTGTAGATCTGCACCCCGGGCGCCAGCAGCACGTTGTCGCCGATATGCACCTCGCACACATCCAGGATGGTGCAATTGACGTTGGCGTAGAAGTTTTCGCCGACGAAGATGTTGGCGCCATAGTCGCAGAAGAAGGGCGGGTTGATGGCACACGCCTTGCCACGACCACCGAGCAGGGCCCAGAGCAGGGCATCCTGCTCGGGCTTCTCCTGCCAGAGGGTGTTGAACCTGTGGTAGAGGCTGCGGCAGCGCTCTCGCGCCGCCTTGAGATCGGGGTCGGCAGCGTCATAGTCCTCGCCGGCCACCATCTTCAGCCATTCTGGATTCCGTTTTTGTGGTGTTTTATTTGGCTCAAATGCGATTTTTGAATTCATATGTTCCATCAATCATTCCATCAGCCAGATAACTGACTCATAGGGGCGCAGCGTGCAGGATTGCGGCTGTGCCGGGCTGTCCGGGTAGTTGCCAAGGAGCCGTTGCCCATTGCCGGTCGGCAGGCCGCCGGGGAGGGCAAAGTCGACCGCTTCGCCATAGAAGTTGCTCACGACCAGCAGTGCCTTGCCTTGCCAGTGACGGGCGTAGGCCCAGAGGCGCGGGTGGCCCGGCAGCAGTTCCTGATAATCCCCCAAGGTGAAGATGGGGTGGGCCTTGCGCAGGGCGATGAGATCCCGGTAGTGCCAGAACACCGAATCGGCGTCCGCCAGGGCGGCCTCTGTGTTGATTGCCGGGTAGTTGGCGGCGGGCTTGAGCCAGGGCGTGCCCTGGGTGAAACCGGCGTTGGGGGCGTCGCTCCACTGCATGGGCGTGCGGGCGTTATCCCGCGACTTGGCCCCGAGAATGGCAAGGATCTCGGCTTCGCTCATGCCTTCGGCCTGCTTGATGGCGAAGATGTTGCGGCTCTCCACATCCTGGTAGTCGTCGATGTTGCCATAACCCGGATTGGTCATGCCGATCTCCTCCCCCTGATAGATGTAGGGAGTGCCTTGCAGGCCGTGCAGGGTGGTGGCCAGCATCTTGGCGGCCACCACGCGATGCTCCCCTTCGTCGCCGAAGCGGGAGACGATGCGCGGCTGATCGTGGTTGCACCAGAACTGCGCCGACCAGGCCTTGCCGTGCATGCCGCTCTGCCAGTGATTGAAGATGCGCTTGAGCTCGAGGAAATCGAACGGCGCCTTGGTCCACTTGTCCCCGTTCGGGTAATCGACTTTCAGGTGATGGAAGTTGAACACCATGGAGAGCTCGGAGCCATCCAGCGCGCCGTAGCGCTGGCAGTGCTCCAGAGAGGTGGAGGACATCTCACCCACCGTCATGGCGCCCACGGGGGCGAACACGTCGCGGCTCACATCCTGCAGGAATTCATGGATGCGCGGCCCGTCGGTGTAGAAGCGGCGGCCATCGCCGTGTTCATCGTTCGGGAAGCGCAGATCCTTGGAGATGAGGTTGATGACGTCGAGACGAAAGCCGTCTATGCCTTTGTCGGCCCAGAAGTGGATGATCTTCTTCACTTCAGTCCGCACCGCCGGGTTTTCCCAGTTGAGGTCCGCCTGCTCGCGGGCAAATAGGTGCAGGTAGTACTGGCCGGTGGCGCTATCAAGCTCCCAGGCGCTGCCGCCAAATTTGGAAATCCAGTTGTTGGGTACGCCGCCGTCCACCGGATCTTTCCAGATGTAGTAGTCGCGATAGGGGCTTTGCTTGTCCCCCAATGCCGACTTGAACCAGGCGTGCTCGGTGGAGGTGTGGTTGACGACGATGTCCATGACGATGCGGATATCGCGCTCATGGGCCGCCGCCAGCAGGGCTTCGAAGTCCGCCATGGTGCCGTAGGCGGGATCAATATTGAGGTAGTCGGCGATGTCGTAGCCGTTGTCTACCTGGGGGGAGACGTAGACAGGGGTCAGCCAGAGAGCGTCGACGCCGAGAGTCTTGAGGTAATCGAGGCGGGCCATGATCCCCTTGAGGTCACCGGTGCCACGGGCACCGCTGTCCTGAAAACTCTTGGGGTAGATCTGGTAAATCGTGGCGCACTGCCACCAGGGTGTCTGGCTCATGGTCTGGTTCTCGTGTTGCTTGGTATGACAAGGCGCAGCACCGGGCTGCGCCTCGTATTCTGCTATTTGGGATCAGGCTGCGGCCAGTTCCAGCTTGCCAGCGGCCTGCTGGCGCTTGTAGACCAGCAGGGTCAGCACGACGGGGACCACGATGGCCACCAGCATGGCGATGGCGTAGATGCCCCAGTATTGCGGCTGGATGGAGAGGATGCCCGGCAGGCCACCGACCCCGATGCCGTTGGCCATCACCCCGGCGAAGCCGCAGATGAGGGCTGCCGCGCTCGAACCCACCATGGCGCACAGCATGGGGAATTTGTATTTCAGGTTGATGCCGTACATGGCAGGTTCCGTCACCCCGAGGTAGGCGGAGATGGCGGCAGGCACCGAGATCTCGCGCTCGTTCTCTTTGCGGCTGATCAGGATGATACCGACGACCGCAGAAGCCTGGGCGATGTTGGAGAGGGCGATCAGCGGCCAGATCGGGGTACCGCCCATGCTCTGCATCAGCTGCAGATCCACCGCGTTGGTGGTGTGGTGGATACCTGTGATGACCAGGGGCGCATAGAGGAAGCCGAACAGGGCCGCGCCGATGGGGGCGAAGGAGCCCGTCATGGCGGCCTTGGCGGCGAAGCCGACGCCTTCACCAATCCAGCGACCGAAGGGGCCGATCAGGGCATGGGCGACTATCACCGCCAGCAGCAGGGAGATGAAGGGCACGATGACCAGATAGAGATAGGCCGGGATGATGCGCTTGAGGCTGGTCTCAACCCAGGCGAGGAAGACCCCTGCCAGCAGGGCCGGGATGACCTGGGCCTGGTAGCCGACCTTCTGGATGACGAAGAGGCCGAAGTCCCACACTTCCGGGGTCTGCTGGCCGATGCCGTAGGCGTTCATCAGTTGGGGTGAGACGAGGGTGATCCCCAGCACGATCCCGAGGATCTCGGAGCCGCCCATCTTCTTGACTGCAGACCAGCAGACGCCGACCGGCAGGAAGTGGAAGATGGCCTCGCCCAGCAGCCAGAGGAAGGCGTGGACCTGGGCCCAGAACTGGCTGATCTCGGTGAGGGTGTGGGCGCCGTCGTCGAACATCTTGATGTCGCCGATGACGTTGCGAAAGCCCAGGATCAGGCCGCCGGTGATGATGGCGGGCAAGAGGGGGACGAAGATCTCCGCCAGGTGGGAGATGCCGCGCTCCAGCGGATTCATGTTCTGGCGTGCCGCCAGCTTGGCGGCGTCTTTGCTGCCGCCGCTCACACCGATCTCCTCGGTGAGCGCCTTGTACCAGTCCTCCACCTCGTTGCCGATGACCACCTGGAACTGGCCGCCCTGGGTGAAGCTGCCCTTCACCGCCGGTATGGTCTCGATGGCCTTGGAATCAGCCTTGGCCGGGTCATTGAGCACGAAGCGCAGCCGGGTCAGGCAGTGGCTGACGGTGGCGATGTTCTCCTTGCCGCCGATCTTGTCGATGAGCTGGGCCAGATGTTGTGCGTTGATCTTGGACATGAGTCTTCCCTCTGTGACTCCATTGAGTTTGGTATGCATCACCCTGTAGGGCCAATCTGCCGGCCCGAGCGTTCTTGGTATAGTTCCTATTTAGCATGCTACCAATTTCTTTTTGCAGGAATGGGAACGTTCCCATTTCGTGGATGATCTCACAAAACGGGTGATTTTCACTCAATGGGTCGTGATGGGGGTCACGGCAACCGGCTGGGGGCGATGCTGGCCTGGGGGGGCAGGCCCTGCTCTATCTGGCCGAGCAGTTGGCGGGCGGCCTGCTCGCCGGCTCCCTTGTAGCCGAGATCCAGGCTGAGGGCGTTGGGGAACAGAAAACCAAGCAGGGGGTTGTTGCCAAGGCCGGTGACCAGCACCTCGCCCCGACCCTGCTCCTGCAGGTATTTGGCCGCCCCCATGGCGAGGGTGTCGCTGGCGCAGACCAGGGCCTGGGTGCTGGGAGTGAGCAGCTCGGCCGCCAGCCGATAGCCGCTCTGCAGGCTGAGATCCCCGAGGGCATGGCGGGGCGTCAATCCCTGCTCTTGGCAGTGGGCGAGATAGGCGTCGAGCCGGCGCTGGCCGGTGGTGAGATCCGACACGTCCACCCCGAGATAGGCGATGTCACGGGCGCCATACCGGGCCAGCTGGGCCAGCATGGTGCACACCGCGCCGGCATCGTCGAAGCAGACAGAGGAAAATCCTGTAAATTCTCGTGCCACCAGCACCAGCTTCTCCCGGTACGGGATCATGGCGTCGTAGTCGAGATCGTTGAAGGCAAACAGGATGATGCCGTCCACCTCGCGCCGCGCCAGCACCGCCAGGTGTTCGCTCACCTTGGCGGGAGAGAACTTGCTCTCCATCAACACGGCGTCGTAGCCACGGGCGTAGAGGGTCTCCAGCATGCCGCGCACCGCCTGATTCTCGGAGCTCGAATCGAGACGGGAGACGATGATGCCCACCACCTGCTGACTCTGGCTGCGCATGGCGCGCGCCGATTTGCTTGGCACGAAGCCGTGCTGGGCGATGATCTGCTCGACCTTCTCCCGGGTCTGGGGTTTCACCTTGGGATCCTGATTGAGCACCCGGGAGACGGTCGACTTGCCGACACCCGACAGGCGGGCGATGTCGAGGATGGTCAGTTTCTTTTCCATATCGGGTGCTCGGGAGGGAATTGTCCGTATTGTTGTGACAAACCCCTGTGAATACAAGCCCATGGCGTTAGAATGGCCGCTCCCCTCTCCATTTCGGCGACGGCCTGCCGCTCGCTACGCACAGGACGCGCATCATGGATCTGTTGGCAAGTCTGCACTTCTCCCTCTCCATCACGGGCCCCATCTGCATGGTGCTGGTACTCGGTATCTGGCTCAAACGGCTGGGACTACTGCCAGACAGCTTCGTCGAGTCCGCCTCCCGTCTGGTGTTTCAGGTCACCCTGCCGGCCCTGCTGTTTCTCAGCATGGTGCGCACGGATTTCTCCACCATGCCTAGCCCCTGGCTCATCCTCTACGGTTTGCTGGGAACCCTCGCCGGCTTCCTGATCCTCGAACTGCTGGCATCCCGCTTCATCAGCGAGCAGAAGCTCAGAGGCATCTTCGTGCAGGGCAGTTTTCGCGGCAACATGGGGATCATGGGGCTGGCCTATGTGCAAAACGCCTACGGCCCGGAGGGGATAGGGGCCGCGGCCTTGCTGGTGGGGGCGGTGACCGTGCTCTATAACATTTTGGCCGTCATCACCCTGACCCGCAGTCTGGGGGGAGGGCGGGGGATCAAGCCCATCCTCAAGGGGATAGTCAAAAACCCGCTGATCATCGCCATCGTCTCGGCGCTGCCCTTCGGCCTGCTCGGCATCGAGCTGCCCCAGCTGGTTATCAGCACCGGCAACTACTTTGCCAACATGACGTTGCCGCTGGCCCTGCTCTGCACCGGCGCCAGCCTCAATCTCAAAGCCCTGCGTGGCGGGGCCGGCCTGACCGGCTGGGCCACTGCCAACCGGCTGTTCTGCATTCCCGTGCTGCTGGTGCTGGGGGCCTGGGCGCTCGGTTTCAGCCCCCAGGCCCTCGGCATCCTGTTCCTCATCAGTTCCACCCCGACGGCGGCCGCCAGCTATGTGATGACCCGCGCCATGGGGGGCGACAGCGTGCTCGCCGCCAACATCATCGCCACCACCACCCTGGGCTCGCTGGTGAGTACCAGCCTGGGGGCGGCACTGATGAACTACCTGGGATTGATGGGGTAAGGGGCGAGCTGGTCGCCCATTTCGTCACCACCCTCGACTCCCAAGGCTCTTTGGGTGGTATCTGCCAGAGATTGCGTTGATATACCGGGCAACCCTCTTATCCCAGCCGCTCGCGCTCCTGCTCCAGCACCATCTTCTCGTGGGCTAGGAAGAAGGGGCGATAGAGCACATAACTGTTGAGGATGCAGACCAGGCTCATCAGACCGTTGTTCCAGCTGCCGTTGGCCGCCCAGGCGGCGCCGAGGGGAGAGGGCATGGACCAGGGCAGCAGGGCGATGAACCTGTCGAGGAAACCCCACTGGGTCAACTGCCAGGCGATCACGGCGTTGATCAGGGGCACGCTGATGAAGGGCAGGAAAAACAAGGGGTTCATTATGATGGGGAAGCCAAACAGCAGGGGCTCGTTGATGTTGAACATGGAGGGAATGAAGCCCAGTTTGCCCACCGACTGAATGGAGTGGCAGCGGCTGCGCATGGCCATGAACACCAACGGCAGCGTGGTGCCTATGCCACCGATCAACAGGTAATAGTCCCAGAAACCCTGCAGGAAGATGTGGGGCAGGGGCTCGCCCGCCATCAGAGCCGCCTGGTTGGCGCTCACCCCGGCCATCCAGAACGGTGACAGCAAACCGGTGACGATCAGGGCGCCGTGGATCCCCATGAACCAGAGCAGGTGCGCGATGAGCAGGGTGATCAACAGGGCCGGCAGGGTGTCGGCCCCCACGATCAGGGGTCGGAACAGGGAGGCCATGAAGTCTGGCAGGCTGATACCGAACTGCTGCTGCAACCAGAGCCGCAGCAGGCTCAGCGAAAGCATGATGAACAGCAGTGGCACGATCAGCTGGAAGCCGCGGCGGGTCATCACCGGTACCTCCTCCGGCATGTGGATATACCAGCCACGGCGATAGAAGAAGCGCGTCACCTCCACCGAGTAGAAGGCCATCAGCAAGGCCGTGAAGATCCCGGCTCCTCCCAGATAGCCAAACACCCCGGGTTGCAGCGAACGAAAGTCGATCAGCATCAGAAACGCCATGCAGCCCCCCAGACCACACAGCCGCTCCGGCATCTCATAGGCCTTGGCGAGGCTGGAGGCCGAGCCGAAGGCAATGATCAGCGCCACCAGCCCCAGGGTGTGGGAATAGACCGGAAACAGGAAGGGATGCAGCGCTCGCGACAGCCAGTGCAGCCACTGCCCGAGTGCGTGCGGGGTATCGGGGGAGATGGGTGGAAACAGGATCGGCACCAGCAGGCTGCCGACGATGACGAAGGGCATCGCCAGTTGGAAACCATCTCGTAGCGAGAGCACATGGCGACTGCGTGTCAGCCAATTGGCAAACGGTACCATGCGTTGCTCGATCATGCCGACCAGCATTGCCATCCATTGCAGATTCATCAGGTTGTTTTCCGTCCCTTGTGTGTCCATTGCCCCTTTTTGTCATGGGGCTTGGGCTCCATATTGACGGCTTTGGGTTTTTGTTTCCGTAATATCCGCAACCATTTTGCCATTTCATTAGGTCGCTCACACTTCCCACCGCTTTTTACCGGAAATTGCCGATCCCGCTCACACATCAATGGATTTGAAATGGAAACCGGTTTCCAAATCAAATCCGTTCGATCAAGAATGCATCGTCCGTTATGAACGTCTGGAGAATCGGGAAATGAAAAAAATCATGTTGTGCTGCTCCTCGGGCATGTCTACCAGCCTGCTGGTCAAGAAGATGAAAGAGGAAGCGGACAAGCGGGGATTGAGCGCCGAGATACAGGCCTTTGGAGCGGCGGAGTTCGATCTGCAGATGCCCCATTACCAGGTGGTGCTGCTGGGACCCCAGGTCAAATACATGCTGGCCGAGTTGCAGCAGCGGGCTGCCGCTCACGGCGTACCGGTCGAGACCATCAACATGATGGATTACGGCATGCAGCGGGGTGACAAGGTCCTCGACCACGCCCTCGCCCTGATCGGCTGATGAGCAGACCCAAACCAGTGACAGTCACAAGGAAACCTTCATGAACACCCTTTACGAACGCTTTGTCAGTACCATCGAAAACCGGGTCAGCCCCCTGGCCGGGCGGATTGGTCAGCAGAAATATGTGCAGGCCATCCGTGATGGCTTCATCGCCGCCTTGCCCTTCATGATCGTCGGCAGCTTCATGCTGGTATTCATCTTTCCCCCCTTCTCGCCCCAGACCCAGTGGGGCTTCGCCCGCGCCTGGCTCGATTTCTCGGCCACTTATCAACCCCAGTTGCTGCTGCCGTTCCAGCTGAGCATGGGACTGATGACCCTGTTCATCTCGGTGGGGATAGGGGCCAGCCTGGCCCGTCAGAACGGACTGGATCCGGTCACCACGGGTCTGCTCTGCCTGATGTCCTTCATGCTGGTGGCCGCGCCGGTCAAGGATGGCGCCATCTCCATGCAGTACTTCTCCGGCCAGGGGATCTTCACGGCCCTGATCACCGCCATCTATGCGGCCGAGGTCTATGCCTTCCTCAAGCGCAACAACATCACCATCAAGCTGCCACCCCAGGTGCCGACCGGTGTCGCTCGCTCCTTCGAAGTGCTGATCCCGGTGCTGGTGATCATCCTGACCCTGCATCCCCTCAACCTGATATTGGAAGGGACTACCGGCATGATCTTGCCGGAAGCCATCATGTCCCTGGTCAAGCCGCTGGTGGCGGCATCGGATTCATTGCCTGCCATGCTGCTGGCCGTGCTGGTGTGCCAGATCCTCTGGTTCGCCGGGATCCACGGCGCCCTGATCGTCACCGGCATCATGAACCCGTTCTGGATGGCGAACCTCGCCAACAACCAGGCCGCCATGGCGGCGGGTGAGGCGCTGCCCCACATCTTCCTGCAGGGCTTCTGGGATCACTATCTGCTGATCGGCGGTGTCGGTTCCACTCTGCCGCTGGCCTTCCTGCTGCTGCGCAGCAAGGCGGCGCACCTGAGATCCATCGGCAAGATGGGTGTGGTACCGGGTCTGTTCAACATCAACGAACCCATACTGTTCGGCGCCCCCATCGTCATGAACCCGGTCTTCTTCCTGCCCTTCATCCTGGTGCCCATGATCAACGCCACCCTGGCCTGGTTTGCCCTGGACTTGGGCCTGGTCGAGCGGGTGGTGTCGCTTACTCCCTGGACCACACCGGGCCCCATCGGTGCCTCCTGGGCCGCCAACTGGGCCATCAGCCCCATGATCCTGAGCCTGCTGTGCATGTGCTCCGCCGCGGCCATGTATTACCCCTTCCTGAAAGCCTATGAGCGCACCCTGCTCAAGCAGGAAGAACAGACTGACTCGAAAGAACCGACACTGGCGGCCGTTGCCAGCCGTTGATTGCCTGCTGGGGCCGCCTGGCGGCCTCTTTTTTCAAAGCCTGGAGTAACACGAGATGCAATACCGTTTTCCTGAACAGTTCTGGTGGGGCAGTGCCTCCTCCGCCGCCCAGGCGGAAGGCGCCAGCCAGCAAGATGGCAAGGCACCCACCATCTGGGATCACTGGTTCGAGCAATCCCCCAACCGTTTCCATCAGCAGATTGGGCCGGCGCAGACATCCGGTTTCTATGAGCATTTTCGCGATGACATTGGCCTGTTGAAGCAGCTTGGTCACAACAGTTTCCGCACCTCCATCGCCTGGTCACGGCTGATCCCCGCCGGGCGCGGTGAACCGAATCCGCAGGCCGTCGCCTTCTACGACGCCATGCTCGATGAACTGGCGGCGCAAGGGATAGAGCCCTTCATCTGCCTGTTCCACTTCGACATGCCCATGAGCATGCAGGAACTGGGGGGCTGGGAGAGCCGGGAGGTGGTCGCTGCCTACGCCGAGTTCGCCGACACCTGCTTCCGGCTGTTCGGTCACAAGGTCAAACACTGGTTCACCTTCAACGAACCGATCGTGCCGGTGGAGGGGGGGTATCTCTACGACTTCCACTACCCGAACGTGGTGGATTTTCGCCGCGCCGCCACCGTGGCCTACCACACCATGCTGGCCCATGCCGCGGCGGTGCAGCGTTACCGCATCCTCGGTCAGGATGGCCAGATAGGCATCATCCTGAACCTCACCCCCTCCTATCCACGCTCGCAGCACCCGGCGGATCTGAAGGCGGCCAACATCGCGGATCTGCTGTTCAACCGCAGCTTCCTGGATCCGGCGGTCAAGGGGGAATACCCGGCTGAGCTGGTGGCCCTGCTCGCGGAGCATGACCAGCTGCCAGCCTGCGAGCCGGGGGACAAGGCCCTGCTGGCTGCCGGCAAGATTGATTTGCTCGGGGTCAACTATTACCAGCCGCGCCGGGTCAAGGCACGCAGCAACGCGGTCAATCCTGCCAGCCCCTTCATGCCCGAGTGGTTCTTCGACCATTACGAGATGCCGGGTCGCAAGATGAACCCGCATCGGGGCTGGGAGATCTACGAACAAGGCATCTACGACATCCTCACCAACCTGCGCGACCACTACGGCAACATCCCGAGTTACATCTCGGAGAACGGCATGGGAGTCGAGGGGGAGGCCAAGTTCAAGGGCGAGGATGGCCAGATCCAGGATGACTACCGTATCGGCTTCATTCGGGATCACCTCATCTGGCTGCACAAGGGGCTGGAGGAGGGCTGCCAGTGCCTGGGCTATCACCTCTGGACCTTCATCGACAACTGGTCCTGGAGCAATGCCTACAAGAACCGCTACGGCTTCATCGAACTGGAGCTGGGTAGCCAGACTCGCCGTATCAAGAAGAGCGGGGAGTGGTTCGCTACCGCCGCGCGCGAAAACGGCTTCAACTGATTGTCTGCCACGGGGTCGGCCCTCATCAAGGAGTACATATGTTCGATCTGGAAGAGACAGTCATGGGTCTCATCATCAACGCCGGCATGAGCCGCAGCCTCTGTTTCGAGGCATTGCGCCAGGCCAGGGCCGGCCAGTTTAGCGAGGCCGACGATCTGCTGCGTCAGGCCGCCGAAGCCGCCAACGCAGCCCATGCGGTGCAGACCCGGCTGATCGAGGCGGACGAGGGGGAGGGCAAGATCCCGGTCAAGTTGATCCTGGTACACGCCCAGGATCACCTGATGACCGCCATGCTGGCCCGGGAGCTGGTCACCGAGCTCATCGAGCTGCACCGCAAGCTGGCCGCCTGAGGGAGATCATCATGTTGCGACTCGGACTCGACATCGGGGGCACCAAGATAGAGGCACAACTGCTCGATGGTCAGGGGGTGAGCCTGCTGCGCAAGCGCATCGCCACCCCGACCAGTGGCTATGGTGAATTCCTCGTCACCATCACGCAGTGGGTGGAAGGCATACGCCAGGAGCTGGATCGCCCCTTCAGCATCGGCATCGGGTTGCCTGGGGCCATGGATCCCCACACGGGTCGTATCAAGAATGCCAACTGCCTGTTCCTGAATGGTCAGGATCTCAAGGGGGATCTGACTGTGGCGCTGGGCCAGCCGGTTGCCATCGCCAATGACGCCGACTGCTTCACCCTGTCGGAGGCGGTCGACGGAGCCGGGGAGGCGGGGCGGCTGGTGTTTGGCATCATACTCGGCACCGGTTGCGGCGGTGGTCTGGTGGTCAACCGTCAGCTCATCGTCGGCCCCAATGCCATCACGGGGGAGTGGGGTCACAATCCCTTGCCCGGTTACGACCCGGCTCTGGATGGCCCCACCCAGACCTGTTATTGCGGCCGCGACAACTGCATCGAGCGGTTCATCTCTGGTACCGGTTTCAGCGCCCGCTTCAACCAGGCCTATGGGGTGAGCATGAGCACCCCGGAGATCATGGCGGCAGCGGCTCTGGACAATCCGGAGGCCCAGGCCCACTACCGGCACTTCATCGGTGCCCTCGGCCGCAGCGTGGCCAGCCTGATCAACGTGCTGGATCCGGACGTCATCGTGTTTGGCGGCGGCCTCTCCAACCTGGATGCCCTTTATCGGGATCTGCCCGCGGCCCTGGCGCCTTATCTGTTCTCGGACAGCTGCATCACCCGATTGCTGCCCGCCCGTTATGGGGACAGCAGCGGCGTGCGCGGCGCCGCCTGGTTGCCCAGTTGCAGCGAAGAGGTCGCGACCTGGTCCATCTGATCCCTGGCGGGGGAAGACGCCCATGTTCGCCATGAATTAAGACGCGGGGACGGGCCAAGGCGCTCACCCGCACTACCCATGTTCCTTGCCTCACATTGCCTCGCGATGGGGGAAAGGCATGCCCGAATTTGCCCTCTCTGCGGAGAGACAAATAAAGAAACACTTATAAATCAAATTCATAAAACTCAAGGAATGATAATAATGAAACTGACAAACCTGTCCGTCCAACTGCTGGCCATCCTGGCCCTGGGCACTCCCTTCATGGCCTGTGCCGTGGTGGAAACCAACACGGACTTCGGGCGCCTGAGCCTGGGAGGGGATGCCGAGATCAACCTCAACGCCTCCAACACCAACCGCAACAACGTGCTGGGCCAGACCAGCGAGACCCGGGATGATCGCTGGGATGAGGACGGCCGTCTGTTGCTGAATTTCCTTGGTGTGCGGGAGCTGGAAGATGGGCGTTATGGCCAGATCCAGATCCAGCCGACCATAGGCACCAATGGTGGTGCCGGCGCCGACGATGCGTACCTCGGCTTCGGTCAGCGCAACAACTGGGGCATGAAGGTCGGCCGCTTCGAGGCCTATGACATGTTCCCGCTGGGACAGGACATCTTTGTAGAACACTCCGGCGACAGCGCCAACGATCTCTACGTCGATGGCAATGGCTACGTCTATATGCTCAAGGAAGGGCGCGGCCGGGCCAGCAAGGGGGGGCAACTGCTGCTCAACAAGGAGACGGGCAACTGGTATCTGGAACTCTCTACCCTGATCGGGGACAGGACCAACCTGTTCGCCGGTCAGCAGTACCACGGCTACGAGCTGACCAAGGCCAAGGACTCCATCATGGTGCGTCCCGTCATCGCCTGGAAGGGGCAGAATTTGAAGGTGGCACTGGGGGCCGAAGGCAACGTGATCAATGACGCCATCGTCACCAGTGACGACGTCTCCGTCTCCGATCGTCTGGGCTACGGCATCACCACCAGCTGGACTCAGGATGCCCTGGTCATCAACGCCAGTGCGGCCCGCATGGACGCCGAAGATGAAACCGATACCACTTTGGGTGCCAACCTCGTCTGGTACAACGCGGGTCTGGGCTACATCTATGCCATCAACGACATCACGAACGCCAACTTGAACAACACCAGCGCCGACTTCAGCAAGATGATCGGCAAGCACACCATCAACACCGTCTATGCCTCCTACAAGATCCCCAGCGTGCTGGATCTCAGCAACTTCGACATCTATCTGGGGGCCTACTGGTCGCAACTGAACGTCGACAGCGGCGAGGTGGACAACATGGACCGCTACGGTGGCCGGGTGCGTTTCAAATACTACTTCTGATAACAAGCCTGCGTGACAGAGGGGAGCCCAGGCTCCCCTTTTCCGTTGGTGCAACGAGGCAACCCTTACCGGCTGGCGTCGGTTTGTGCTAGGATGGAAACCTGTTAACCGGTTACCGTTGATGAAGCCATGGCCAATATTACCGATGTCTCGCGCCTTGCGAATGTATCAAAAGCCACCGTTTCCCGTGTCCTGAGCGGTTCGCGCGGGGTGCGTGAAGAGAGTCGGCTGGCCGTGTTGCAGGCGGCGGAGCAACTGAACTTTCGCCCCAATGCGACCGCTCGCTCCCTCGCCACCCAGGCGACCGACTGCATCGGCGTCATCCTCTCGCCCCAGTTGGGCGGTCATCTGGCCAGCATGTTGCCCCTGATCGACGGATTTCTCACTGAGGCTGGCAAGAGCATGCTGGTGCGTTTCGCCGAAGGGCTGTCCCAACAGCAGCAGGCGGTCGACGAGCTGCTGGGAGGCCGCTGTGACGGCGTGCTGGTGATCGGTGCCAAAGAGGCGCTGCAAGCGGATGAGCGACTGATCCAGCTCGATGGTGTCACCGATTCGGACAACCTCAATCTCGGCTATGACCTGACTTTCGCCACCGAGAGCGCCTGCCGTTTCCTGCTCGGCAAGGGACATCGTCAGCTGGTGCTGATGCTCGATGACAAACACTCTCCCGCCGGAAAGCATGCCATCCAGGGCTATCAGCAGGCGCTGCAACAGCAGTCTCTGCCCTACAACAGCCAGTTGGTGATCGATGGCACCGGCAACCAGCAAGCCCTGCTCGGTCTGCTCAACCGCTATCTGCCTTTCACTGCACTCATCGTGCAGCGCGATACCCTGGCCGCCGATGCCATGCGCCTGCTGCGAGAGTTCAACCTCAGCATTCCGCAGGACGTTTCCGTGATGAGCCTGGAGGGATCCCCGCTGGCGGATCAGCTGACACCGCCGCTCACCTGTATCGAGTACCCGAGCGAGCGTCTGGCGCAGGAGTGCGTGCGTCTGCTGCAGGCCCAGCTGGCCCAGCGCCTGCTCCCCGCCGACGAGCAGTTGAAGTTCCACGGCCGCCTGCTGGTGCGTGAATCCGTAGTCGCGCGCTGACGCTTGACCTTGCCGCTGGCGGCAGCTTTAGGCTGGGATCACATTCACGAGAGGAGAGAGAATATGGCTATTGAACTCACCGTATCCGGCATGTCCTGTGGCGGTTGCGCCGCCAGCCTGCAAAAAGCCCTGCTGGCCCAGAGCGCGGTAACGCAGGCCAAGGTCGACTTCGACAGCAGCAAGGCCGTGGTGGAGAGCACCCTCAGCAAGGCCGAGATCATCGCGCTGATCGAGGCCAAGGGTTTCTCGGCAGAGTGAACTAACGCTATATAGGTATAAAACAGACCAATATTCTGTTTACTTGTTTTTATTGGTGAGAATGATCACTTAAATCCGTTTTAAAAAGCATAAAAATGCTGCAATCAACCCATCAGAAGGATTGCAGCATGACCCTCCCTATCCGCAAGACCCTGCTCGCCGCCGTACTCGGCCTGACCCTTTCACCCCTGGCCATGGCCCTGCCCAGCGTGCACATACTGGCGACCGGTGGCACCATCGCCGGGGCGGGCCAGTCTGCCACCCAGTCCAACTACGAGGCTGGCAAGGTGGCCATCGAGACTCTGATCGCCGCCGTGCCCGAGATGAAGAACGTGGCAGAGGTGCAGGGGGAGCAGGTGGTGAAGATCGGCTCCCAGGACATGAACGACGAGGTGTGGCTCAAGCTCGCCAAGCGGGTGAACGAGCTGCTGGCCAAGGATGATGTGGATGGCATTGTCATCACCCACGGCACCGATACCATGGAAGAGACCGCCTACTTCCTGAACCTCACCGTCAAGAGTGACAAGCCGGTGGTGCTGGTCGGCGCCATGCGTCCCTCCACCGCCATGAGTGCCGACGGTCCGCTGAACCTCTACAACGCTGTGGTCACCGCCTCGGACCCAAGCTCCAGGGGGCGTGGCGTCATGGTCGCCATGAACGATACCGTGCTGGATGCCCGTGACGTCACCAAGACCAATACCACCGGGGTGCAGACCTTTGCCGCCCCGAACTTCGGCCCGCTCGGTTATATCCATAACGGCAAGATCGACTACCAGCGCAGCCCGACCCGCCTGCACACCAGCAAGACCCCGTTCGACGTGAGCAAGCTCGACAAGCTGCCCCAGGTCGGCATCGTCTACAACTACGCCAATGCCACCGACCTGCCCGCCAAAGCCATGGTGGACGCCAAGTTTGACGGCATCGTCAGCGCCGGGGTGGGCAACGGCAACCTCTATCACACCCTGTTCGATACCCTGGCCAAGGCGAGCGAGGACGGCATCCGGGTGGTGCGCTCCGCCCGCGTGCCGACCGGCGCGACTACCCTGGATGCGGAGATCGACGATGCCAAGTACGGCTTCGTGGCCGCCGGCACCCTGAATCCGCAGAAGGCGCGCATCCTGCTGATGCTCTCCCTGACCCAGAGCAAGGATCCCAAGCAGATCCAGCGCTGGTTCCAGGAGTTCTAAGCGCACCTTATCAGATGCACTCAACGGGAGGCTCAGGCCTCCCGTTTTCATTCTCCAAGCCTTGGCACAGTCATTGCTATGGATAGACCACTGTCCACAATGCTCTGGGAAGGATGAACGATGAAACGGTGGATCCAACATTTCTATCAGCTGAACCGCCTCAACTGGCTCATGGTCTGGCTGCTGCTCTGCTGCAGCATCATCCTGCTGTTCCCGGCGGGATTG
Organism: Aeromonas intestinalis; assembly: GCF_054052485.1. Taxonomy (NCBI): domain Bacteria; kingdom Pseudomonadati; phylum Pseudomonadota; class Gammaproteobacteria; order Aeromonadales; family Aeromonadaceae; genus Aeromonas; species Aeromonas intestinalis. Next base: position 79,792 of record NZ_JBSTYK010000008.1, on the reverse strand, counting down.
ATGAAGGGAGCCGTCAGCCAGTGGGCCACGGCCCATGCGGCCTGGCTCGGAGTCGGCATGCTGATCGCCATCTCCTATTTCTGCAGCCAGGGTTTCCTGATCTTCTGGGAGTGGGCCTGTGACGAGTGGCAGTCCCGCCGCCAACAGGATCAACTGGCCCAGATGATCGGCTTCCTCGACTTCAACGAGAAGGCGGTACTGCGCGAGTTCGTATTGCAGCGCAAGAGCGTCATAAACCTGCCGATCACCGAGCCCGCCGTCAAAAATCTGATGGATGCCGGGGTGCTGACCTATGCCTATGGCAAGCCGGTGCGGGAAAAGGATGACGAGAACCAGATCCGCGCCCTGATGATCGCGCTGCCGGCACGGCCGCTGCTCACCTACAAGGTGCTGGGGTTGTCTCGCGGCAAGATGAGCGACGAGCAGGTGGAGCAGATCATGAATGCCAGACCCAAGTTCGCCCAGAAGAGCTTCCAGCGCTGAGTTTCACGCATCCTGAATAAAAAAGCCGGACACTGTCCGGCTTTTTGCTGTCTGGGGCGCTTACTCGGTTCTTGCCTTGAGATAGCCGGCGTAGTCCGGCACCTGCACGCTGAAGGCGCGCTGCATGTGCGGGCTGTCCATGATGAAGTCCGCGGTCGCTTCGTTGGTGGCGACCGGAATGTTCCACACCGCCGCGAGGCGCAGCAGGGCCTTCACGTCCGGATCGTGAGCGGCGGCGTTGAGGGGATCCCAGAAGAAGATCATCACGTCGATCTTGCCTTCGGCAATCAGGGCGCCGAGCTGCTGATCGCCGCCCATGGGGCCGGAGAAGAGGCAGGTGATGGGCAGTTGTGCCTGCTTGCCGAGCAGGGTGCCGGTGGTGCCGGTCGCATAGAGATGGTGGAGCTTGAGCTCCTCCTTGCGTCTCAGCACCCAGTTCAGCAAGGGGGCCTTCATGTTGTCGTGAGCCACCAGGGCTACCCGTTTGTGGGGCGCCATCTCACGTGCGATCAGTTCCATGGGATCATCCGTAGCAAAGTGATGGGAATAGGGCTGTATCCTAATCGAAAGCGGCGCCCGCTGTCTTGCCGTGCACCGTAACTGTGATCTTCTCGACGCTTGCGACCAGGGATATCGACGTATTGCCAGCAGCAGGCCGCGCAATGATGGCCCTGTCCGCTGCGTTGGGGGTATGTCTTCCGTGCTGATACAGGCGAGAAAAAACCCGCCGAAGCGGGTTGGGACGCGGCGTCATGCCATCTCCACTTCAGGATGACTCCGAGTGCAGCTGGGATTGCTGGTAGTTTTCCAGACCGATGCGATCGATGAGATCAAGCTGGGTCTCCAGCCAGTCCACATGATCCTCTTCGTCTTCCAGGATCTTCTGGAACAGGTCACGGCTGACGTAGTCATGGACAGATTCGGCATAGGTGATGGCCACCTTCAGGTCGGGGATGGCATCCATCTCCAGCGAGAGATCGCAACGCAACATCTCGTCGACCGTCTCACCGATGCGCAGCTTGCCCAGGTCTTGCAAATTGGGCAGTCCTTCCAGAAACAGTACCCGCTTGACCAGTTCGTCGGCATGTTTCATCTCATCGATGGACTCGTGGTATTCCTTGTGCCCAAGACCCTTGAGGCCCCAGTCATCATAGATGCGGGCATGGAGGAAATACTGGTTGATGGCCACCAACTCATTGGCCAGCACCTTGTTGAGGTGGGCAATGATCTTGGGATCTCCTTTCATCGACATTACTCCTTATGTTCGTGCCAGTGGCAGCGATCACTAGAGCTTAGTCCAGAAAAGTGACAATAGAAGAACCGGCGATTTCACTCGCCTGAGGGCATAGGGATCCGGCTGACGGATCAGAGAGGGGAGAAATCAGGTATCAAGCCACTTCGTAGTAGAGCGGGGCCTGATCCGATTCTATCTTGCTGCGTTCGGTGGCGATGATCTCCATGGCCATGCGTACACACTTGCCACATTGGGCACCCACTTCCAGCGACTCTTTCAGCTGTCTGAATTCGGTCTTGCCTGTCTGCACCGCCTTGCGGATCTGGGTATCTGTGATGCCGCGGCACAAACACACGTACATATTACTGACCTCATACTGGAATGAGAGGAAATCTAAATGAGAATGGTTCGTAGTGCAAATACCGATTGGTAATAAGATCCCTCGCTTGCCAGCCATTCTCCCCTTGGGGACAATGCGGCCATCAGAAAGGAGACGATGATGCTCAAGAAACTGTTCAGTGCCCTGTTCAACAGCCAGCCGGCCCCTGCTGTCGAGGTGACTCCGACCGAGTACGCCGGTTATCTCATCTATCCCGAGCCCATGGCGGAAGGAGGGCAGTATCGCCTGGCCGGACGCATCACCAGGGAGGTGGATGGGGAGGTGCTGACTCACAGGTTCATCCGCTCCGATCTGTTCGTCAACCCGGCGGATGCCGAGCGTTTCATGGTGCAAAAGGCCCATACCTTCATCGATCAGATGGGGGAGAAGATGTTCGAGCCTCGCGTCAAGCGCGGTGATCCGGCCGCCTCATGAGCCCATCAGAGGTAAGCGAGCTACGCCGCACCCTCGCGCTTTGTGGCGAGCGGCGCCTGATCTGGCTTGAGGGAGAGGAGGCCGATTGCATCGACCGGACCGAACCCTGGCTGGGAGAGGTTGTCTTCTGGCTGGGTGATGGGCCTGCCTGCCATGCACCGATGCCGGCCACCAAGGCGCTGCAACGGCTAGGCCAGGAGTGCGACACGCTCGTTTTCAATGCTTTCAGCGGTTTTCACTCCGATGCTTTTGGCGCCTTGGCGGGGACCCTGCGTGCCGGTGGCTTGCTGCTGCTGCTGACACCCCCGAGGGAACGGTGGCCCGCCTATGGGGATCCGGACAGGTTGCGGCTGGTTGCCCAGCCGGAGGAGGCGAGCAAGGCGGGTCATGGTTTTATTGCCCGCCTGGTGCGGCTTCTGGCAGCATATCCTGCTACTTCACTTGCCTCTGTTGGCAAAAACATTTGCTGGCAGCCGCTGGGGCAGGAGCGTCCGCTGAGCAAGGACCAGGATCATGCCTTGTCTGCCATCCACAGGATGCTCCACGGTCACCGCCGCCGCCCCTTGGTGCTGAGTGCTGACAGGGGGCGGGGCAAGAGCGCCGTGCTGGGGCTCGCCGCCGCCGATTTGCTGCGTCAGCATCCGGATTTGAAGATAGTGGTGACGGCCCCCTCACAGGGGACTGTTGCCACCCTCTTCGCTCACGCCAGGGCCGGGCTGCCCGTCTGTGAGGCAGAACTGACGGGGTTAGTTTATGTGTCGCCGGATCGGCTGGTGCACGAAGATCTGCAGCCGGATCTGCTGCTGGTGGACGAAGCTGCCGCCATTCCGACCCCGCTGCTGGAGGCCATGCTGGTCCGCCACAGCCGCATCGTCTTCGCCACCACGGAACATGGCTATGAGGGAACCGGACGCGGTTTTCACCTGCGCTTCAAGCGCATTCTGGATGCGCAAGCCCCGGGTTGGCAGGAGCTGCACCTGAGCGAGCCTATTCGCTGGAGCCGGCACGATCCGCTGGAGCCCCTGGTGTTCCGCCTGCTTGGTCTCGATACGGATGTCCCGGTGCCACCCCAGCCGACGGCGCCAGAGTGGCGGTTGATTGGGCAGGAGAATCTGGCCGTGGATGACGTGCTGCTCGGGCAGGTATTCGGCCTGCTGGTGCTGGCCCACTACCAGACGACCCCGAGCGATCTGCGATACCTGCTGGAGAGCCCGGATCTCGACATCCATCTGCTGGAGCAGGGTCAGAGTTTGCTCGGTGTGGCGCTGGTGGTGCGCGAGGGCAAGATAGCCCCTGCCTTGGCTCGCGATATCTGGGCGGGGCGGCGACGTCCCCGAGGTCATCTGCTGCCCCAGTCGCTGCTGGCACATGCCGGATTCACGACGGCGGGGGAGCGCGGCTACGCCAGGGTGATGCGTATCGCCATCCATCCGAGCCTGCATCGCCATGGATTGGGCTCCGTGCTGCTGGGAAAGCTGGAGGCGCATTATCGGGCTCTGGGCGTCGACTACCTGGGGTCAGCCTTCTCCGCCAGCGCGGATCTGCTGCCGTTCTGGCAAAAGGCAGGACTCAAGACCTTGCGCATCGGTCTGCAACGGGATGCCGCCAGCGGCTGTCATGCAGCCCTGTTGCTCAAGGCACTGAAAGCGGAGTGGGAGCCCGAGTTGGCCCAATGGCGTCAGCGATTCGTACAACAGTTGCCGACCCTGCTGGCGGGGGAGCTCAAAGCGCTGGATCCCGAGCTCGTCTGGCAATGTTTGCACGAGGATGTCGTCAGGGTTGCCGCATTGGATGAGTTCCAGCGCGAGGAGCTGGAGTGCTTTGCTCACCATCACAAGCCGTTCGAGCTGTGCCAGCCCAGCCTGCAGCGCTGGCTGATGGGCCAGATACAGGCCCTGGGTGGACTGGAGCCGGGTGAGCGGCGTCTGCTTATCGCGACCATCTGGCAGTATGCCCCCTGGGATGGGCTGGCCAAGACTCTGGGGCTGGCTGGCAAACCCGCGATCATCAAGACATTGCGCAACCTGCTGGCTCGCCTGCTGGGTGAGAACGCCAAGGCGGGGTGAAAACCACCCTGTCTATCTACATCGGCAGCCAGTCTGATGTTTGAGCAGCAACGTTATCGAGATATCTGATAGGGACCTGCGGGCCCCTTGTTGATTGGTCAGGCGAGTGATAGCTATCGCGCAGCAGCACAACCCTGGGTGAAAGAGCGGCTCCCGTTGGCTGACACTATTTCGTCCAGACCCTCTTGATATCCATGATCCCCGTTCGTTCCTCGCATTGAATCTCTTCACCGCATCACTGCTCGGATGAGTTTCCCATGGGCCCGTATCATTTTGGCTTTTCCCGAATATGGTCTAATACTTGATGGTGGTGATGATTTTAATAACTGCATTATTTTCAGGTGGTTAGCATTATCATTGGTTAATGTTTGCCATCTTTTCTAACGTGCACAGGGAGTGCAATGTGGGAAAAAATGCAACCAGCCATGGCCCATGGATGTTCTGCCTCGTTGGCGGCCCGGCATCTGCCGGCGACCTGACGTTCAACATGACGCGCGGTGCTACCGCCATCAGCCAGCAGGTCTACGACCTGCACATGACCATCTTCTACATCTGTTGCCTGATCGGCCTGCTGGTGTTCGGTGCCATGCTCTGGTCCATCATCCGTCATCGAAAATCCCGTGGTGCCAAGGCGGCCCAATTCCACGAAAGCACCCGTATCGAACTGTTATGGACCGCCATCCCGGTGTTGATTCTGGTGGCCATGGCGGTGCCCGCCACCTCGACGCTGCTTAAGATGGAGGACACCTCGAAAGCTGACCTGACGGTGCTGGTCACGGGTTCCCAATGGAAGTGGCACTACAAATATCTCGAGCACCCGGTGGAGTTCTACTCCCTGCTGGCGACCGACAGGAAGCAGGTCAAGGGTGAGCAGCCCAAGGGGGACCACTACTTGCTGGAGGTCGATCAGCCGCTGGTGCTGCCCGTCGGCAAAAAGATCCGCTTCCTGATGACGTCGGACGACGTCATTCACTCCTGGTGGGTTCCCGCCTTCGCGGTGAAGCGGGACGCCAACCCAGGCTACATCAATGAATCCTGGACCCGGATCGACAAACCCGGCACCTACCGGGGCCAGTGCGCCGAGCTGTGCGGCAAGGATCACGGCTTCATGCCCATCGTCGTGGTGGCAAAAACTGCCGAGGAGTTTGATGGCTGGATTGCCAAGACGGCAGGGGAGCAAGCCGCCGCCAAGGCGCAACAGCAGGACTTGGCGAGTCAGACCATGACCCTGCCCCAGGCCATGGAGATCGGCGAGAAGGTATTCCTCGGCCACTGCGCCGCCTGTCACCAGCCGACCGGAACCGGGCTGCCCGGCATTTTCCCCGCCCTCAAGGGCAGCAAGGTCACCACGATGGCTGAAAACCGGGCCAATCATCTGGATCTGGTGCTCCATGGCAAGAGTGGGACGGCCATGCTCGGCTTTGGCAAGCAGCTCAGTCTGCAAGAAGTAGCCGCGGTGGTGACTTACGAGCGTAATGCCTGGGGCAACAATACCGGCGACGTGGTTCAGGCTGCCGAGGTGCAGTCCATCTTGAAACAGGACAAGTGAGGCGTCGGCATGAGTGATGGAATCATGGATACCCCCCACGGTGAGCACGCCCATCAGCCGGCGACGGGTCTGAGGCGCTGGCTATACACTACGAATCACAAGGATATCGGCACCCTCTATCTGCTGTTCGCGCTGACCATGTTCTTCACCGGTGGCGCCATGGCCATGGTGATCCGGGCCGAGCTGTTCCAGCCAGGTTTGCAACTGGTCGAGCCCCTGTTCTTCAACCAGATGACCACGGTACACGGCCTCATCATGGTGTTTGGCGCCGTGATGCCGGCCTTCACCGGCCTCGCCAACTGGCTGATCCCCATGATGATTGGGGCCCCGGACATGGCCTTGCCCAGGATGAACAACTGGAGCTTCTGGATCCTGCCGTTTGCCTTCCTGATATTGCTGTCGAGCCTGTTCATGGAGGGAGGGGGGCCGAGTTCGGGCTGGACCTTCTATGCTCCCCTGTCGACCAAGTACAGCGGCAACAGCACGGCGCTGTTCGTGTTCGCCATCCATATCATGGGGATCTCCTCCATCATGGGAGCCATCAACGTCATCGTCACCATCTTCAACCTGCGGGCACCGGGCATGGGCTGGATGAGGATGCCGCTGTTTGTCTGGACCTGGCTCATCACCGCGTTCCTGCTTATTGCCGTCATGCCGGTGCTGGCGGCGGCGGTGACCATGGTGCTGACGGACAAGTATTTTGGCACCAGCTTCTTCGATGCGGCGGGGGGAGGGGATCCCGTGATGTTCCAGCATATCTTCTGGTTCTTCGGTCATCCCGAGGTCTACATCATGATATTGCCGGCATTCGGGATCGTCTCCAGCATCATCCCGACTTTCTCCCGCAAGAAACTGTTCGGCTATCGCTCCATGGTCTATGCCACCAGCAGCATCGCCCTGCTCTCTTTCATGGTATGGGCCCACCACATGTTCACCACGGGTCTGCCGGTGGTGGCCGAGTTGTTCTTCATGTACACCACCATGCTGATAGCGGTGCCGACCGGGGTGAAGGTGTTCAACTGGATAGCCACCATGTGGCGCGGTTCCCTGACCTTCGAGACACCCATGTTGTTTGCCATCGCCTTCATCACCCTGTTTACCATAGGCGGCTTCTCGGGGTTGATGCTGGCCATGACGCCGGCAGACTTCCAATATCACGACACCTACTTCGTGGTAGCTCACTTTCACTATGTGCTGGTGACCGGCGCCGTTTTTTCTATCCTGGCTGCTGCCTACTACTGGCTGCCGAAGTGGACCGGGCAGATGTATGACGAACGGCTGGGGCAGTGGCATTTCTGGTGCTCCCTCATCTCGGTGAACATGTTGTTCTTCCCCATGCACTTCGTCGGGCTGGCGGGCATGCCCAGGCGTATCCCTGACTATGCCCTGCAGTTTGCCGACTTCAATATGTTCATCAGCCTGGGGGGCTTTGCCTTCGGGTTGTCACAGTTGCTTTTCGTCTGGGGCGTGATCAAGTGCATCAGAGGAGGAGAGCGGGCTACTGGCCAGGTGTGGGAGGGGGCAGAGGGGCTGGAGTGGACCCTGACATCTCCCCCGCCTTATCACAGCTTCAAGGTTCCGCCCGAGATCCGGCCGGATGAGCACTAGGGAGGAGTTATGAATCAGGTCAACCATGGACCGCTGCTCAGAAAGCTGGCCCTGATCATCGTTCTCATGTTCGCTTTCGCCTTCGCTCTGGTTCCCCTGTATGACGTCTTTTGCAGGATCACCGGACTCAATGGCAAGACGGCCGGGCAACCTGCCACGACCGAGCGCGCCGTGATCGACGACAAGCGAACCATACAAATCGAGTTTCTGGCTCATGCCGATACCCAGATGCCCTGGCAGTTCAACGGGGAAACCGATCGCCTGTCGGTGAAACCTGGCGAGATGAAGCAGATCAACTTCAAGGTATTCAATCCGACAAAAGACGCCATGGTCGGTCAGGCGGTGCCATCGGTCTCACCGGGCACGGCTGCCGCCTATCTCAAGAAGGTGGAGTGCTTCTGCTTCAACCGCCAAGAGCTGAAGGCAGGAGAGAGCAAGTTGATGCCCCTCAAGTTTTACATCGACCCGGCCCTGCCCGATGACATCAATACCATCACGCTCTCCTATTCGCTTTATGACATCACAGAGTCCAAGCCGGCTCCGGCTATTGCACAGAGGAATTGACCATGACCAAGGTGACCCAGAATTACTATGTCCCCGAACAGAGCCGCTGGCCCATCATAGGAGCCTTGGCTCTGTTCCTGCTGGCCTTCGGGGCTGGCCATCTGGTCAACGAGATCGCCAGCAAACAGGTGGGGATAGGGCGTTATCTGATACTCGGGGGCGTGGCCCTGCTGGTCTTCATGCTGTTTGGCTGGTTTCGTCACATCATTCAGGAGTCCATGACCGGACTCTACAGTCCCCAGATGGACAGATCCTTCAGACAGGGCATGGTCTGGTTCATCTTCTCCGAGGTGATGTTCTTCCTGGCCTTCTTTGGGGTGCTGTTCTATGCGCGGCAGCTGGCCATGCCCTGGCTGGATGGGGCTGGCAACAAGGCGATGACGGCGCAACTGCTGTGGCCTGACTTCTCGGCTCACTGGCCCATGCTAAAGACCCCGGGGGGCACGACCACCCAGGCGATGCCCTGGCACGGGATCCCGCTCATCAACACCCTGATCTTGCTGGCATCTTCCGTGACCCTGCTGTTTGCTCATACGGGGCTGGAGAGCGGACGTCGCACTCGTCTCAAGTTGATGCTTCTTGCCACATTGCTGCTGGGAGGAGGCTTCTTGTGGTTGCAGGGCTATGAGTATGTCCATGCCTATCGAGATCTGGGCCTGCGTCTGGATTCGGGCATCTATGGCAATACTTTCTTCATCCTGACCGGCTTTCATGGCCTGCACGTCACCCTGGGTACCCTGTTCCTCGGGATCATCTGGTTGCGCATCGTGCTGAGGGATCACTTCACGCCCGAGCGCCACTTCGCCTTTCAGGCCGCGGCTTGGTACTGGCACTTCGTTGACGTGGTCTGGCTCTGCCTCTTTGTCTTTGTCTACCTGTTGTGAGGTCGGTTTCAGTAAGGACGGGGATTGGGTTCCAGCCAGCCCATCATCAGCGAGAACAGCAGGATGGCGACCACTAGCAAGGAGAAGAATACCCGCCTACCCAGGGGAGCCGACATCCTTCTGGCCGCTTGTCCCGTGGTCATCATCAGCCAGAGAGCGTGGAATAGCTGTCCGATGATGAGCAGCAACATGAATACCAGCACGACTTTGATCAACATGTGGGGGCCTCGTGATATGGGTGACGCGGCGACATGGCACAAGCAACTGGCTCTCCATCGGCGACGCTGGCTGGTGCTGTTATTCACTCTGGGTGTCTCGGCTGGTTTGTGCAAGTTGGCACTCTGGCAATGGCAACGGGCGGCAGAAAAAGAGGCGTGGTTGGAGCAGGTGGCTGCGGCTCAGCAGGTGGCACCTCTGATGCTGGATCGGCTCGACTGGCGTGAACTGGACAAGTTGGATGGCGCAGTGCTGAGTGGGCGAGTGGCCTGGTTTCGGCCCTACGTCTGGCTGCTGGATAACCAGACTGTGGAGGGGGAAATCGGCTATGACGTCATCATCCCGGTTCGCGCCAATGACGATACAGCCTTGGCTGGTACCTCTTCGTCGAAGGGGCCTCTTCTCTTGGTCAATCTGGGTTGGATAGCGGCACCAGCCAGCCGGGATCAGTTGCCTGCCCCTGTGATCCCGCCGTTGCTGGAGCTGGATGGGCTGCTGCGTACCAGACCGGGTGGCCTGTTACTTGGCCAGAACATAGAGGGCGGACCCTACCCGAACCGGATCCAGTCCGTCAGGGCTGTCAGTCTGAGTGAAGAGACGGGCTTGCCCCTCGCCGATGCCGTTTTTTACCAAAAGCATTCCCCGTTTCGCTACCACTACCAGCACAACGTCATGCCCCCTGAGAAGCACAGAGCCTATGCACTGCAATGGTTGGGGCTGGCAGTGGTAATGCTGGTGGGGGGGCTGGTGCTGACAAGGAGAGTCTCATCATGAATGAATGGGCTAGATGGAAGGTACCGGTCGCCTTTGTATTGGTGATCCTGTTGCCCGTGCTGCTGGCGGCGCTGACCCTGCACCAAGGCTGGTATGAGGCCGGCACCCGCAGCAAGGGGCAGTGGTTGAAGAGGGAAATTTATCTGCTGCCGCCACTCTCGGCTCATCAGAGCCAGTGGCGCCTGGTCTATCTGGAGGCGGATCGTTGTGCGGCGCAGTGCCAGCAGGTTCCCATCCTGATGGCGCGGATACAGAGTGCCCTAGGGCGCAATGGGGACAAGCTGGCGTTGATGCCGCTCAGGTTGACATCCCTCGGATCCGGTGAAGGGTTGCAGGCGGGAGAGCTGATGTTGGTGGACCCCCAGGGGCTGGCCATATTGCGTTACGAGGTACCGGACAACAGCACGCAGTGGCCTCTGTTTGGCAAGGCGGTGCTGTCGGATTTGCAGCAACTGCTCAAGTACCAGCGAGGCGTGCAATGAAACTACAGAAGAGGCTCGCCTCTATCGCCATTGCCCTGGCCGTGCTGGTCATTCTGCTCGGTGCCTATACCCGGCTGACCGATGCGGGCCTTGCCTGCCCAGATTGGCCCGGTTGCTATGGCTCTCTGGCCATTCCTCATTCGGCTCAAGCCGAGCAGGCGGCCATGCTCTATCCAGATACCCCGCTAGTACCTCACAAGGCCCGCAGCGAGATGGTGCATCGCTACTTGGCCGGCATGTTGGGTTGTCTCATCGCCCTCTTGTTTGTATTGAGCTGGCGGCAGGGGGGGCGTCTGCGCCATCTCGCGAGCGGGTTGCTCCTGCTGGTGATCGGGCAGGCATTGCTTGGCATGTGGACGGTGACGTTGGCATTACACCCCCTGGTGGTGACAACCCATCTGCTCGGCGGCTTTGCCATCCTGACCCTGCTGTGGCTCTATCGCAGCGAGTTGACATACGACAACCGGGTCGAGGTCTTTGGTCAGGGGCTGACCCTGCTGGGCAATCTCGCCTGCGGCATGCTCTTGATCCAGATAGCCCTGGGGGGATGGACCTCATCCAACTATGCCGCCATGGCCTGTGCCGAGCTGCCCCTGTGCCACTCGGGTTGGCAGCAGCAGCTCGACTGGGATGAGGCTTTTCATCTACCGCTCGGCCATGCTAGCTATGAGTTCGGCGTACTCAGCAAGGAGGCACGTCAGACCATCCACATCGCTCACCGACTGGGGGCGATGGCCACGGCCCTGCTGGTGGGCGGTTTTGCCATCGCGTTGATCCGCCATGGATCCCCTCTGAGAGTGCTCGGTGCGCTGCTTCTCACTCAGTTGTTGACACAGATTGCCCTGGGCCTGACCAATGTGCATCTGGCCCTGCCTCTAGCCAATGCCCTCGCCCACAACCTGGTGGGTGCACATCTTCTGGTGGTGTGTGTGCTGGCTCGCCGGCGTCTTTCCCACGCCGCCACGTCCCCCTCGTTGTCGCCTGTGGTGTTCAGGAGCTGGATATGAACGACAAGTCGCTGGTACAGCTTTTCGATCTCCAGTTGCTGCGAGATTATTACCAGCTGACCAAGCCGAGAGTGGTGGCCCTGTTGCTGCTGACGGCCTGGGTCGGCATGTTGCTGGCGGAGCCGACGTTGGCCTCCCTTGGGCACATGGGGCTGGGGCTCGCGGGGATAGGGCTGTTGGCGTCGTCGGCGGCGGCCATGAATCACAGTCTGGAGAGCGGTATCGATACCCAGATGCGCAGGACGCGCTGGCGGCCAGTGGCGAGGGGGCGGATCAGCACGCGGACGGCCATGATCTTCGCGCTCTGGTTGGCGGTTGCGGGTTTTTGCTTGCTCTATCTCGGGGTGAATCCGCTGACCGCCTGGCTGACCCTGGCCAGCCTGTTTGGTTATGCCATCGTTTACACCCTGCTGCTGAAGAAGGCGACTCCCCAGAACATCGTCATCGGCGGGCTGGCGGGGGCCATGCCACCGCTGCTGGGTTGGACCAGTATCACCGGGCAGCTCTCGGCCGAGCCCTGGCTGCTGGTGATGATCATCTTCGCCTGGACTCCCCCTCATTTCTGGGCTCTGGCCATTCACAGACGGGATGAGTATGCAAGCGCCAGGATCCCCATGCTGCCGGTCACCCATGGCATCGAGTTCACCAAGACTGCCATCCTGTTCTATCTGCTGATGTTGACCCTGATCTGTCTGCTGCCTTACCTCATCGGCATGTCGGGGATCATCTATCTGGTTGGTAGTCTGGGGCTGAACCTCTGGTTCTGCTGGCATGGCTGGTTGTTGAAGCGATCGACCTCCTCGGTTCAGGCGATGCGCACCTTCCGCTTCTCCATTTATCACCTGATGCTGCTGTTCGGCCTGTTGATCCTGGATCACCACTGGCTGTGGCGACTGTCATAAGAAGAGGGATGGCACGGTTGAAGGGGCAATAGGGATTCGATGTAGCAGCGATGCTGGCCAGGGGCCAGCCTCGCTGCTTTCAGAGTTTGACCATGATGTGGCGCGGCACCGTGTAGTCCTCCAGTGCGTAGAGGGAGAGATCCTTGCCATAGCCTGACATCTTCATACCGCCGTGGGGCATCTCCGAGCAGAGCATGAAGTGGGTGTTGATCCAGGTACAGCCGTACTGCAGGTGGCTCGCCACCTTGCTGGCGAGGCCGAGATCCCGAGTCCAGACCGAGGAGGCGAGGCCATAGTCCGAGTCGTTGGCCCACTGCACCACCTGTTCGGCATCGTTGAAGCGGGTCACCGACACCACGGGGCCGAACACCTCGCGCCGTACGATCTCATCCTCCTGGCGGGCACCGACGATCAGGGTCGGTTCGAAGAAGAAGCCGTTGCCCGGGTGGATCTTGCCGCCGGCGGTTACCTCCACGTGGCCGCTGCTCTGGGCCCGCTCCACGAAGCTGGCGACCCGGTTGCGCTGGCGGTCCGAGATGAGGGGGCCCATTTCCACCCCCTCTTCGTGGGGACCTCCCACCTTGATGGAGGCAACGGCGTCCGTCATGGCGGCGACGAACTTGTCATAGATCTTGCCCTGGGCATAGATACGACAGGCGGCGGTGCAGTCCTGGCCTGCGTTGTAGAAACCGAAGGTACGAATGCCCGCCACCACGGCTTCCAGGTCAGCGTCATCGAAGATGATGACGGGGGCTTTGCCACCCAATTCCAAGTGGGTGCGCTTCATGGTGCGGGCGGCGCTCTGCAGGATCTTCTGACCGGTGGCGATGTCCCCGGTGAGGGACACCATGCGCACCAATGGGTGTTCCACCAGCGGGGCACCCACACTCTCACCTCGGCCACAGATGATGTTGATGACCCCACGGGGAAACAGCTCGCTGGCGAGCTCGGCGAGGTGCAGGGCGGTCAGCGGCGTCTGCTCCGAAGGCTTGAGCACCACCGTATTGCCGGCGGCGAGCACCGGCGCCATCTTCCAGGCCGCCATCATCAGCGGATAGTTCCAGGGGGCTATGCTGCCCACCACGCCGACGGGATCCCGGCGGATCATGCTGGTGTGTCCCTCGATGTATTCTCCGGCGAGCGGCCCTTGCAGGCAGCGGGCCGCGCCCGCGAAGAAGCGGAAGCAGTCCACCACGGCAGGCAGCTCGTCGTTCAGTACCGCCAGATAGGGTTTGCCGCAGTTGAGGGACTCCAGCGCCGCGAACTCCTCGGCGTGACGTTCGATGGCATCCGCGAGGCGCAGCAGCAGGTTGCTGCGCTGGGCAGGTGTGGTGCGGCTCCACTGGGCGAAGGCTCGTTGGGCACCGTTGACCGCCCTGCTTACCTGTTCGAACGAGGCTTCGGGCACCGAAGCGATGAGTTCGCCGGTGGCCGGGTTGAGGACGGGCTCGGCCGGACCGTCACCGGTGACAAACTGGCCGTCGATCAAGAGTTGGGTATTGAGCTTCATGGTTGCATCCTTGCGCACGCGTTGAGTCGTTATTTGCCACTGCCGGTGACGTCCTGGCCGTCGCGGGTGAGGTAGTAGGCAAGCAGAATTGGGATGGTGGTGAAGGCCACTATGATGAGGGCCACCACGTTGGTGACGGGCCGATCGCGTGGGCGGATCAGCTCCTGATACATCCAGATGGGCAGCGTGGTCTGCTGGCCCGCGGTGAAGGTGGTGACGATCACCTCGTCAAAACTCAGGGCGAACGCCAGCATGCCTCCCGCCAACAGGGCGGTGGCGAGATTCGGCAGGATCACGTAGCGCAGGGTCTGGAAGCCATCGGCGCCTAGATCCATGGAGGCTTCGATCAGCGACTGATTGGTGCGGCGAAAGCGTGCCAGGGCGTTGTTGTAGACCACCACTACACAGAAGGTGGCGTGGCCGATGACGATGGTCCAGAAGCTGAACGGGATCTCCATCAGGCCGTAGGCCGAGCGCAGCGCTATGCCGGTGACGATACCGGGCAGGGCGATGGGCAGTACCAGCAGGAGCGACACCAGCTCCTGGCCAAAGAAGCGGCTGCGGGCGATGGCCCCTGCCGCCAGGGTGCCGAGCACCATGGCCGCGAGGGTCGCGAGCCCGGCCACCTCCAGCGACAGCTGGATGGCGCGCCACACATCGGGCCGGTTCAGCGTCACCTCGAACCACTTGAAGGTGAGCCCGGGGGGCGGGAACTGGTAGCTCTTGCTCTCGCTGGTGAAGGCGTAGAGGAAGATGAACAGGATGGGGATATGCAGGAACAGCAAACCTCCGATGGCGGCGTATTTCAGCAGCCCGGATGGGCGCTGGCCATACCCCTGATTCACCGTGGGATTAGAGCGCATCGAAGGCCCCCAGTCGTTTCGCGGTCGTCAGGTGGATAGCCATGATCAGGCTGGTCACCCTCGAACTCATGTGGAGGAATGACGTATGGGTATCAAAGCGCATCGAAGGCTCCTAAGCGTTTCGCGATGGCCAGATAGATGGCGATGATGAGGATGGGCACCAGGGAGAAGGCGGCGGCGAAGGGCTGATTGCCCGCCGTGCCCTGCTGGATATAGACCACTTGGCCGATGTACAGGGTCGAGTTGCCGATGATGCCGGGGATGATGTAATCCCCCAGGGTCAGGGAGAAGGTGAAGATGGAACCCGCGACTACCCCCGGCAACGCCAGCGGCAGGATCAGGGTGCGGAAAGTCTGGGCCGGGGTGGCACCGAGGTCGCCACTCGCCTCCAGCAGAGAACGGGGGATCCGCTCCACCGCGGCCTGGATCGGCAGGATCATAAAGGGCAGCCAGACATAGACGAAGACGATGAAGGTACCGAGGCGAGAGAACGACAGCGAGGGGCCGCCAATCACCGGCAGGGAGAGGATGGCGTCCAGCAGCCAGTCCAGTCCGAGGCTCCCCGCCAGCCAGCTGATGACTCCCTCCTTGGCCAGGATCAGCTTCCAGGCGTAGACCCGCACCAGATAGCTGGACCAGAGTGGCAGCATGATGCCGAGATAGAACAGGGCGCGAGTCTTGCCGCTGGTGTAGCGGGCCATGTAGTAGGCGATGGGAAAGCCGAGCAGGGCGCAGGCCAGGGTCACCAGCAGCGACATGCCGAGCGTGCGCAGGATGACGTCGAGGTTCTCTGCTCGCAGCAGGGCAGTGAAGTTTTGCAGCCCCAGTTCGTGGCGTATCTGGCCGCTGAACTCATCCAGCCCGAAGAAGGCGTTGGAGAGCAGCATCAGCAAGGAGCCGACGTAGATGATACCAAGCCAGATCAGTGGCGGGCCGAGCAACACCCCCAGCAACAGGCCGGGGCGGCCGTAGAGCAGGGTGGAGAGGCGCCGCAGCGGCCTGAATGTGGAAGCGGTGGGGGCTTGGCTCATGGGGAGACTCGCACTCAGGGGGAGACTCATGGTCGAGCCTCATGATCGGTCAGACGGTGGATGGCCTGCTCCGGCCAGTTGAGGCTGACCCGGGCGCCGCGGGGGAGGCGTGCTTGCCCCTCGTTGGGGTGGTTGACGAGGATCTCGAGCTGCTCCCCCAAGTCCACCCGATAGCGAACGAAGGCGCCCAGATACTCCACCTCGCGGATCTCGCCCGACCAACCCGGGCTGCCGGCGTCGCTGAGCCGGATCCGCTCCGGGCGTACCATCATCTGCTGGCTGTCGCCACACAGGCGCTTGGCCTGCTCTCCCTCGAACAGGTTGACGGTACCGACGAAGCGGGCGACGAAAGGGGTGGCCGGTGCATCGTAGATGGCATCTGGCGGGGCGATCTGTTCAATTCGACCCTGATTGAAGATGCAGATGCGGTCGCTCATGGAGAGCGCCTCCTGCTGGTCGTGGGTGACGAAGATGAAGGTGATGCCGAGCTGGCGTTGCAGGGCTTTCAGTTCGAGCTGCATCTGCTCGCGCAGCTTGAGATCCAGTGCGCCGAGCGGCTCATCCAGCAGCAGGATGCGCGGCTGATTGATCAGCGCCCGGGCGATGGCGATGCGTTGACGCTGGCCGCCGGAGAGCTGGCCGGGCTTGCGGTTGCCAACCCCGGGGAGGCGCACCAGCTCCAGCATCTCGTCTACCTTGCGGTAGCGCTCAGCCTTGGAAACCCCCTTTAGCATCAAGCCGTAGCCAATGTTGTCGCACACATCCATGTTGGGGAAGAGGGCATAGTCCTGAAACACGGTGTTGAGGTTGCGATCATAGGGCGGCACCCGGGAGCAGGGTTCCCCAAACAGCCGGATCTCGCCGTCGCTCGGATATTCGAAGCCCGCGATCATTCGCAGGCAGGTGGTCTTGCCAGAGCCGCTCGGCCCCAGCAGGGTAAAAAATTCACCGGCCGGGATCTGGAAGGAGATGTCGTCGACCGCCCTCACCTCGCCATAGTGGCGGCTGACCCGGTCAAATTGTACGGCTGTCATGGTACGTCCTTGTCATCGACCGGGCCGGACTCCTGTCCGGCCCGCAGAGGGCTATGTAGGGGTTGCTTGCCTGAAGGGGCTCAGCGACCACCCAGGATGGCGATATAGTCCGAGACCCAGCGGTAGTAGGGCACACAGGTCCCCTGGCTCTTGCACTGGGAAACCGGGGTACGCCAGAAGTGAACCCGGTCGAAGTTGTCGATGCCGTTGGTCTTGCATCCCTCGGTCCCGAGCAGGGTGTTGCCCTCGCAGGCGGCGGGCACCACGGGGACCGAGCCGAACCAGGAGGCGAGATCCCCCTGTAACTTGTTGTTGAGGGAGTGTTCCAGCCACTTGTAGGCGCAGGTCAGGTTCTTGGCTTCGCTGTGCACCATGGTGGTATCGGCCCAGCCGGTGACCCCTTCCTTGGGCACAGTCGTGGCGATGGGCTGCTTGTCGGCGATCAGGGTGTTGGCCTGGAAGGGCCAGGAGTCGGAGGCGACCACCCCCTCATTCTTGAAGTCATCGATCTGGACGAAGGCATCGTGCCAGTAGCGACCCACCAGCTGGCGCTGCTTGCGCAGCAGCTCGAGGGAGGCCTTGTACTGATCCTCGTTCAACTCATAGGGATCCTTGATGCCGAGGGCGGGCTGGTGGGTTATCAGATAGAGGGCGGCATCGGCGATGTGGATGGGGCCGTCGAATGCCTGCACTCGCCCCTTGTTGGACTTGCCATCCGGCAGGGTCTGTTCTTCAAACACCACACTCCAGGAGTCGGGGGCCTTGGGGAAGGTCTTGGTGTTGTACATCAGGATGTTGCCGCCCCACTGATAGGGCACGCCGTAGTGTTTGCCGTCCACCGTATGCCAGGGGGCGCTCTGCAAACGGGGATCTATCTTGCCGTAACTTGGGATGAGCGAAAGATTCAGGGCCTGTACCTTGCTGCCGGCAATGAGGCGAAGGCTGGCGTCGCCGGAGGCGGTCACCAGATCGAAACCGCCTTCGTTCATCAGCGCCACCATCTCATCCGAGGTGGCGGCGGTCTTGACGCTGACCTTGCAGCCGGTCTCCTGCTCGAAGCCGGTTACCCAGTCGTAGTTCTTGTCGGTCTCACCGCGTTCCACATAGCCGGCCCAGGCCACTATGTTGAGCTGGCCTTCACCTTTGCCGAGTTCGGTGGGGGCGGCCTGGGTCTGGCCTGCCAACAGGGCGGGGAGCAGGGCCAGGGGGGTCAGTTTCATTTCGCACTCCTTGCATGATCGAACATCATGGCGCCACGCCATGGCATTAGCATACCGTTAACAAGTCATGAGCATAGGAGAAGGCGCGAGTAATGAAAATTTCAATTTTTAACCGCCAAGGTATCTGGGAAATCGATATCGGGCGCAGATGAATCTGTATTTCTTGCGGGGGGAAGCCTTTAACGGAAGGTGGCTTGGCGGGCCCGTAGCCGGCTCTGGTCCCGCACTATGTCGATGAATTCCCGGGCGGTCCAACCTAGCTGGGAACCCCGACGCCACACCAGACCGATATCGATGGCGGGGACGGGTTCCTTGATGGGACGGGCCTCCACCCGTTCCTGCTCCAGTGACCAGGGACGGTAGGCAAAATCCGGCAGCAGGGCAGCACCGAGCTGGCTGGCCACCAGACTGCGCACTGCTTCCACCGAGGCGGTGCGCAGCACGATGCGGGGAGAGACGCCGTAGCGGCGCAGGCCTGAGCCGATGATCTGGTCCAGCTGATCGGCGGTGAGGGAGATCATGGGTTCCTCGGCGAGGGCCTTGAGGGAGAGGCTGGACTCGGCGCAGAGGGGGTGGTTGGCGGCGAGCCAGAGCCGCAGCGGTGAGCGGGTCAGCAGTTCGGTATCGAACGCCTCCTGGCGGATGGTGCGGTTGGTCATCAATATCCCCACATCCACCTCGCCGTTGACGATCTGGTGTTCGAGATAGGGTTGCTCGTCCTCCTTCACTTCGATGCGCACCGCCGGGAAGGCTCGGCGAAAACGGCCGAGGGCCTCCGACAGGTAGTAGCCTGCCACCAGGGTCGTTACCCCTATGGTGAGCTGGCCCTGATCCTGTTGCGCCACCGCCTTGAGGGACTGGCCAGCCTCCGTCATGGCGCCGAGGATCCGCCTGGCGTGGAGCAGAAACTGGTGGCCTTGGGCGGTGAGGCTGACCCCGCGCGGGTTGCGCTCGAACAAGGCGGCGCCGAGTTCGGTTTCCAGCTCGCGGATGGCACTGGTGACTGCAGACTGGGAGATGTGCAGCTCGGCGGCGGCGCGGCTCACCGAGAAGCTGTCGGCCACGGCGACGAAGTAACGGATCTGGCGAAAGGTGAAGTTCATCTGGGCATCCTGCCACTGGGTGAGCCATCAGCTTAACCGCGAACAGCGTCCAAACGAAAGGCGCCCTCAGGCGCCTTTATCGTTGTTTTTTGCGGACTTAGCGGGAGCTGGCCGCCTCGATCACCGGCACCCGGTTCACGGCCTTGCCCAGATAGGCGAGGGTGATGGTCACTATGATGCAGGTGAAGCTGAGCCACATGTAGGGCAGGTAGTCGAGGGTTGCGACTCCCAATACCCCGGCCATGAAGATGCCATTGTCGCTCCAGGGCACCATGCCGCAGGTGAGGGTGCCGCCGAACTCGGCGTTGCGGGAGAGGTTCTTGCGTGCCAGCCCCAGCCGGTCGTAGTTCTTGGCCATGATCTTGGGCGTCAGGATGAGCGACACATACATGGCCGAGCCGAACACGTTGGCCAGGAAGGCGGTGCCAATGGTGTGGGTGGTCAGGCTGCCCACCCCCTGGATCCGTTTTTCGAAGGCGCTGGCGATGACGGCCAGGATGCCGACCTTCTCCAGCAGACCGCCGAAGCCCAGACCGAAGATGATGACGGCCACCGACCCCAGCATGGACTCCATGCCGCCGCGGCCCAGAATGTTGTCGATGAAATCGACCCCGGAGACGATGGGGAAGGGACTGTAGGCCGAGTGCATCGCTTTGATCGGATCCATGCCCTGGAAGGCGATGGCCCAGATAAGGCCCAGCAGGGCGCCGAAGCTGATCACCGGGAAGGCGGGCTTGCGGTTGGCCAAGAGGCCCAGCACCAGCACCACGGGCACTATGGCCAGCGGTGTGATGTTGAACTGCTTGTCGAGAGCTTCCATCACCAGGTTGACCTGCTCTAGGCTGACATTGCCGGAGTACTGCATGCCGACCACGGTGAACAGGGCGGCCGTGATGACGTAGGAGAACAGGCTGATGGGCAGCATGCCCTTGATGTGTTCCACCACGTCGACGTTGGACATGGTGGACGCCAGCACCACTGAGTCGGAGAGGGGGGAGAGCTTGTCACCGAAGTAGACGCCGGAGAGCACCGCCCCCGCCACTAGGGGCGCGGGCACCCCCAGGCTGTGGCCTATGCCCATCATGGCGATGCCGGCGGTGGCGGCGGAGCCCCAGGAGGTGCCGGTCGCCAAGGAGGTGAGGGAGCAGATGATCAGGGTCGCCAGCAGGAAGATGGACGGGTGTATCACCTTGAGGCCGAAGTAGATGATGCTGGGGACTATGCCGCCGGCGATCCAGGTGCCGACCAGGGCACCGACGGAGACCAGTATCAGGATGGCGCCCATCCCCTTGGCGACGCCGTCGACGGCGGCCTGCTCCAGGGATTTGTAATCGTGGCCGAGTTTGATACCGAGCCCCATGATGACGAACCAGGCGATGAACAGTGCCAGCTGGATCGGCAGGTCGAGCACGCTGGTGAAGGAGAAGGCCAGGGCCAGGAAAATGGCCAGACAGGCAAACACCTGCAGCATGCTCGGTAGTCGGATGTGGTTTTGTTGGTTTTGCATAGATACTTCCTAAACTCTTGCTCGCCAAGGTGGGCGCCTCTCGTCCTGTGGATACTTGTATCCCGAGGAGCCCACCCAAAAAGAGGGCGCAATCTACCACAAACCCAAGGCCTAAAATCCCAACTTATTTAGCAAAAATGCATTAATGATTGAAAAACATCGCCATTAGTTGATCTCGCAAGCATTTTTTGAGTGTTTGGTCGATGTCACTCAAATGACCGAGACCCATAGAAAAGTTCGATTGCACCCTCCTAAAATACAAATGATAATTATTATCAAGCTGATGCCATGGAGGTTTCATCATGATCTGGATAGTGCGTTGCCTGCTGTTGATAGGGGGATTGGCTGTGTGGGGTTGGGGACAGGACAAGGCCTATGGCATCTGGAGTCTGGGATTCCTGCTGGCGGCCTGGGTCATGCTGGAACCCAGACTGAGGCCTGCACTGATCCTGTTGCCGGTGGCCGGCATGACCGGGGTTGTCGCCCTGATCTGGCAGCAGAGCTGGCTCTAGCAGACGAGCGAGTCAGCGAGAGGGGACGGCCAGGATCCTGTCATGGGCCAGGCGCAGTGCTGCCATGACCTTCTGCTCCATCTCGGTGCGCTCGACTTCCGTGGTGAAGTAGATCATGTCGACGTTGTGGCGGATGTAGTGGGCGGGCAGTTGATTCAGGGTGAGGCAGCAGAGATCGGCCAGTTGCGGGGGGCTTAGCGTCTGTTCCAGCCCCTGTTTCTCTATCTCCTTGAGCACTAGGTGTTCGTAGAAATTGTGAATGTCGGCATCCAGGATCATCGGGCATCCCCTTCCGTGGCGTTGAAGTCTCAACAGCATAGCCGCGCAGCATGAAAAGACAAAAGGCCCAACACTCGCGTGATGGGCCTTTTGCAGAATAGATGGTGCGAAGAGAGGGACTCGAACCCTCACATCCGTGGGACACTAACACCTGAAGCTAGCGCGTCTACCAATTCCGCCACCTTCGCACACTGATTTTCTCCAGCTGGTTTTTAAATGCGGTTGGAGCGCATTCTCTGGTTTTACATGTCAGAAGCATGGTGCGAAGAGAGGGACTCGAACCCTCACACCCGGGGGGCACTAACACCTGAAGCTAGCGCGTCTACCAATTCCGCCACCTTCGCACATCGGGTTATCAGTCTGGATTTACATGCCGTCTGATAAGAGCATGTTGCAGTATGGTGCGAAGAGAGGGACTCGAACCCTCACATCCGTGGGACACTAACACCTGAAGCTAGCGCGTCTACCAATTCCGCCACCTTCGCATCACTGCGGTGGGGGATTCTATAGAGTTTTGGGGGAGCGTCAACAGCCAAAGGGGACTTTTTTCGCTGTTGACGGATAAAGCTGCGTTAAGGGCACAAAACTTCAGCAATCAGTGCTTGCTCCTGGCCAGTGCATCCCGATACATCTGTTCGTATTGGGTTACGGAGTCGGCCCAGTTGAAGCGGGTCTGCATGGCCGTGCGCTGCACCTTGGCGAAACGCTCCGGCTCTTGCAGGTAGTGCAGCAGACTGCGGCGCATGGCGTCCAGCAGGGTGCTGGCGGTGGGGTCGTTGAAGCAAAAGCCGGTGGCACGCGCAGGGTCAGCATCCCAGTCCACCACGGTATCCTTGAGGCCGCCGACGGCACGGACCAGCGGCAGGGTGCCATAGGCCAGGCTGTACATCTGGTTGAGGCCGCAGGGTTCGAACAGGGAGGGCATCAGGAAGAAGTCGGCGCCCGCTTCCACCAGATGGGCCAGACGGTCGTCATAGGCGTTGATGAAGGCGAACTTGTCGGCATGTTGCTGGGCGATGGCCTGCAGCTGGGCGGCCAGTGAAGGATCGCCTGAGCCGACGATGACCAGCTGGACCTGATGTTGCAGGAACTTGGTCAGGGTCGGGATTAGCAGATGTACCCCTTTTTGCTCGGTCAGGCGACATACCATGCCATAAATTGGCAAGTCAGCAGTGGGAAGACCAGTCTCCTGTTGCAGCGTCTGCTTGCACAGACGCTTGCCGTCCAGATGATCGGCATCATAGGTCGCGGGCAGATAGCTGTCGCTGGCGGGATCCCAGTCCTGATAGTCGCAGCCGTTGAGGATGCCGCACAGATCGCTCGCCCGCTGCTGGAACACGCTGGCCATGCCGTGGGCCCCCAGGTGGGTCAGCAACTCATTGGCATAGTTGGGGCTGACCGCATTGATCTTGTCCGCATAGAGCACCCCGCATTTGAGCAGGTTGATGTGGCCGTAGTCGTAGTTGATGCGCCGCTCGTAGTCGGTGATCTCGGGCAGGGCCCAGAACTGCGGGCGGTCAAACACCCCCTGAAAGGCCGCATTGTGGATGCTGATGACCGAACGGGTGTGCTGGAAGAAGGGGTTGCCGGCATAGCGGGTCTTGAGCAGCAGGGGCAGCAGGCCGGTATGCCAGTCGTTGCAGTGGGCGATGTCGGGGGCGAAACCCTGCTGCTCGCAGGCGTGCAGGGCGGCGGCGCAAAAGAAGGCGAACCGCTCGCCGTTGTCGGGATAGGCCTGGTTGTTTTCAGCGTAGAGCTGGGGCCGCTCGAAATACTGCGGGCAATCGAGCAGGTAGACGCAGACCCCGTCCAGCTCCAGCTGATAGATGCGATAGCTGATGTCAGCCCGATCCGGCGGGGTCGGCAGCCAGCGGGAGGCGATGAGTCTCGCCTCGTCCCGGCGTTTGAGGGTTTGGTAGAAGGGCAGGATGATGCGAACGTCGTGGCCCTGGCGGGCGAGATTCAGTGGCAGGGCTCTGGCGACATCCGCCAGGCCCCCGGTCTTGACCAACCCCTCGACCTCAGAGGCAACAAACAGAATTTTCAACGGGCTAGTAACCAACTCTTGCTCCCTTAGGTACCACGACGATACCGCCTTCGGACACGGTAAACCTCTCTCTGTCATGGTCCAGATTCTCACCGATCACGGTGCCGGGTGCAATTTCAACGTTTTTGTCGATGATGGCGCGCCGAATGGAGCTGCCTTCCCCGATCTTCACATCTCCCAGCAGCACGGATTCACTGATGTGACTGCAGGGGCCGACGTTGCAGCTAAAGCCCAGAATGGAGCGCTGGATCTGGCTGCCCTGGATGAAGCAACCACCGGAGATCAGGGAGTTGGCGATCTTTACCTTGCAGTCATCGGTGTCGATGAAGGTGGCGGGGGGCAGGGGCGGGTAGTGGGTATGCAACGGCCACTTGCGGTTGTAGAGGGAGAAGGGGGCGTCATCGGCCACCAGGTCCATGTGGGCCTGCCAGTAGGCATCCAGCGTCCCCACGTCACGCCAGTAGACGTTGGGCTTCTCTCCGGGGATCACGTTGCCGCTGTAGTCATAGACATAGACAGGGGTGCGCGGATAGAGGCTGGGGATGATGTCTTTGCCAAAGTCATGGCTGGAGTTCTCCTCCGCGGCATCCCGTTTCAGCTCCCGATAGAGGGTCTCGGTCTCGAAGATGTAGTTGCCCATGGAGACCAGGGCCTGGGTCGGATCCCCGGGGATGTGTTTGGGGTGCTTGGGTTTTTCCTCAAAGCCTATCATCCGCCCTTCCTGATCCACTTCGATCACCCCGAAGGCACTCGCCTCCTCGATGGGCATGCGCAGGGCGGCGACCGTCATGGCCGCGGCCTTCTGCTTGTGGAAGCTGACCATCTGGCTCACGTCCATCTTGTAGATGTGGTCGGAGCCGAAGATGCAGACATGCTCGGGATCCGAGGTCTCGATGAAGCGCAGGTTCTGGTAGATGGCGTCCGCGGTGCCGTCGTACCAGCGCTTGCCCATCCGCATCTGGGCCGGGATGGGATCGATGAAGCGATCCGTGATGCCGACGATGTTCCAGCCCTTCTTCATGTGCAGATAGAGAGACTGGGATTTGAACTGGGTCAGCACATAGATGCGCAGGAAATCGGCGTTGACGAAGTTGTTGAGGACGAAATCGATCAGCCGGTAACTACCGCCAAAGGGTACCGAGGGTTTGCTGCGAGTCGTGGTCAGTGGCTGGAGACGGGTTCCTTCTCCTCCGGCCAGGATCATGGTCAAAATGCCTGCCATCGTCTTTCTCTCTCTGTATGAAAAGGTTTTCAATCTGCTGCGAAAAAACACCCCAAAAGGGGTGGAAATCGTTTTCAGTCACCTTAACAGATCCCGTCTGGCACTCTCTATAGGTTTTATTAAGCACTTACATTTATTTACAGTTTGCTCAGGTAGACCTTGAATTTGGCATCGCTGCCGATGATCTCGGTCTGTTTAAAGTGAGCCTCCAGTATAGGCAGGTATCGCAGGAAGGCGTTGGCGACTATGGTCAGCGAGCCGTTGGCACTGAGGTAGGCGGGGGCTTTTTCCAGGAAGGTTTCGGTGGCGGCGTAGAAGGTCTTGAGGCCCGCATGGAAGGGGGGATTCGAGACGATATGTTGGAATTTCCCCTCAATGTCGGAGTAGACATCGGAGGCGTGCACCTTCCCCTGCAGACCGTTGGCAGCCAGGGTGCGGCGGCTGGATTCCAGTGCCAGGGCGCTGATGTCCACCAGGTTCACCTGCAGCTCGGGATTGCGCTTGGCCAGCGTGGCGCCGATGACGCCGGCTCCGCAGCCAAAGTCCAGCAGCTTGCCCGTCATGGGGGGGAGACTCGCCAGCAGCATCTGGCTGCCGAGATCCAGGCCGTCTGCGCTGAATACCCCGGGCAGGGCCATCACCGTCAACGAGGTGTCCCCGGCCTGGCATTCATAGCGGCTGAACCAGGCGTCCAGCTTGAACGGGGTGACCGGCTTGCTGAGCTCCCCGTGATAGAGGGAGCAGCGGCGCGCCGAATCCCGCTTGACCGGTTTCTCCCCATAAGCGGCCAGCAGCTTGTCGGCCCCGTTGATCCCCCCTCTGTTTTCTCCCGCCAGCAGCAGATCGGCACCCGTCTCCAGCAAGGGGGCCATCATGGCCAGCAGGTACTGGGCCTCGGCCTTGGCCTTGGGCATCAGCAGCAGCAGGGCATCGAAGCGGGGGGCGCCGCCAAGCTGGTGATCGAACAGAATGCGTTCGCCAAGGGCGGCCTGCTGGCTGAGGTAGTAGCAGTAGTCGGTGGTGAAGACCGCCAGGGAGTCAGTCAGTTCGGCCAGCTGGCGCGGATAGTCATCCTCCAGGGCGCCGCAGACGAGCAGCCGCTTGCCGACGAAGAGGGCTTGGTTACGTTCCAGCATCTGGCTGACGGCACTGACAGGACGACTCATTGGTTTTCTCCACGCAATTTTGGGCGGCCATTATACATGGCTGCTTTCGCCTTGACATTTATGCCGCCTTCCCGAAATATGCCAGACACCTTATATATCCAGAGATGAGCCATGCGTCAGCGCGTATCGAAACGAAAGCATAAACACAGCCTGATCCCCGGGCCTGCTGACGTGCGCGCGTAACCTCTCATCTCTGAGACGATTCTAGCCCCGGTAGCGACCCTCGTACCGGGGCTTTTTATTGACCCATTAATTCAGTCAGGAGAAGGAAATCCATGTTTCAAGGTTCGATAGTTGCCCTGATCACCCCTTTCAAACAGGGCCAACTGGATGAAGCCGCGCTGGTCCGTCTGGTGGAGTGGCACATAGCGCAGGGGACCCATGGCATAGTGCCGGTCGGTACCACGGGGGAGAGCCCGACCCTGACCCACGACGAGCATTGCCGGGTGGTGGAACTGGTGGTCAAGCAGGTGGCCGGTCGGGTGCCCGTCATCGCCGGTGCCGGCTCCAACAACCCGGTGGAGGCCATCGAGTACACCCGTCACGCCGAGCAGGCGGGGGCTGACGCCACCCTGCACGTGGCCGGTTACTACAACCGCCCGAATCAGGAGGGGTTGTATCATCACTTCAAGGCGGTGCATGACGCCACCACCAAGCCCATCATCGTCTACAACATCCCGCCCCGCGCCATCGTCGATGTGCAGCCGGCGACCCTGGCCCGGCTGGCCGAACTGCCGCGCATTGCCGGGGTGAAGGACGCCACCGGCGATCTGGCCCGTCCCTGGACCGAGCGTCAGCTCATCAAGAAGCCCTTCGCCTGGCTCTCCGGTGAAGATGCGACCGCGGTCGCCTACAACATAGGTGGCGGCCAGGGCTGCATCTCGGTGACCGCCAACGTGGCGCCCAAACTGGTGGCCGAGGTGCAAAACCTGGCCCTGGCCGGTGAGTGGCAGGCGGCTCGCGAGTTGCAGGACAAACTCATCCCGCTGCATCAGGCCATGTTCGCCGAGCCCAGCCCCGCCGGTGCCAAATATGCGGTCTCCTTGCTGGGGTTGTGCAGCGAAGAGTGCCGGCTGCCGGTGATGCCTCTGTCCGAGGCGACCCGCGAGCGTATTCGCAGCGCCATGCAAGCACTGGACCTGCTGTAAAAATGGGCTCTGGATCGCGCTTTTGATTGCCAAGTCAGTTAGCCGCTGACTTTGTCGATATACTCGCTTGGATACATTTCAAGGATGAGTGGGCATGCAAGAATGGGATCCGGAGCACTTCACCAGCTTTGAACATCTCTGTGAAGTGACCCTGGCGGCGGTCAGCGAGAAGACCGAAGCCGAGCAGATCTATCTATGGCTGCGGGCACCCGTGCCCCAGCTCTACTGTTACCGGCCGGAGTCGGGCTTGCTGTGCCTGGCTGCCGACGCCCTGTCGACCCTCCCGCTGCCCGTTTCCTTCATCGAACGCTCCCTGGCGCTTGGCCAACTGCTGGTGGAACCTGTGGCACCGACCCATGGGATCTGGGAGAGCGTCGAACCCGAGGCGCCGCGCCTGCGGGTCAGTTTCCCCCTCAAACGCCATCAGGGACTGGAGGCCGTGGTCTATCTGGAGACCCGCCGCCGCATAGATCGCCTGTCAAATCAAAAGAGACAGAGTATTCAGCTGCTGATGCATTATCTGGCAGCGGAACTGGAAGGAAGAAGGCTCGCCAGCCAGGTGGACAGGGAGCGGGATCAGCGCCTCAACACGCAGGCGGACCTCGTTCGCAGCCAGGCCCTGCAGGATGCCTTCCTCCATCTGTTGCAGGCCCTGCATGAGGTCGGAGTCAGGCTCTCTCGCTGCGACAGCGAGGATCAACTGCTGCACGACGCCGTGGTGCTCGCCCGGGAGGAGTTACAGTTCGATCGGGTCGCCATCTTCCTCATCGACAACGACCGCAAGACCATGCACGGCACCTGGGGTACCAACGAGGCGGGAGAGCTCACCAACGAACGCCATTTCGTCACCCCCATCCCGGAGCATCCCACGGTGCAGGAGGCGCTGCGGCGCAAGGATTATGTGTTGGTGCTGGAGGATGCCCCCCTCTATTACGAGCAGCAGGAGGTGGGACGGGGCTGGAATGCCATGGTCTCGCTGTGGGACGGGGCCATCCCCATCGGCTGGATCGCCGCCGACAACCTGCTCTGGCGCCGGCCCCTCAAGGCTTATCAGAGCGAGATCTTCAAGCAGTATGCCGCCACGCTCTCCCAGTTGCTGATCCGCCAACGTACCCAGTCGGCGCTTGAGCGTTTCAATCGGGAGCTGGAGCAGAGGGTGCAGGAACGCACCCGGCAGCTGGCCGATACCAACAGGGCGCTGGAGGAGGCCAACCGGCGCCTCTCCCTATTGTCCCTGGAAGATCCCTTGACCGGGATTGCCAATCGCCGCCAGTGGGACATCACCATGGAGCGGGAGTGGGAGCGGGCCCGCCGTCATCAGGGGGTATTGGCGGTGCTGATGATCGATGTGGACGAGTTCAAGTCCTACAACGATCACTTCGGCCACGGCAAGGGCGACCAATGCTTGCAGCAGGTGGCGGCGCTGCTGCAGGAGACGGAGCGACGGCGGACCAACCTGGTGGCCCGCTATGGCGGGGAGGAGTTTGTCATTCTGCTGTGTGCGCCGCAGCCGGGAGAGGCGGAGCGGCTGGCGGAGCAGATCCACCAGGGACTGGACAGGCTGCAGATCCCCCATCCCGCCTCCCGGGTGGAGGCACATCTCACGGTCAGCATCGGTTTCAGCTATCTCATTCCCTCATCGGACAAGGGGTGGCAGACCCTCACCGAGCAGGCGGATCAGGCGCTCTATCATGCCAAGTCCCGAGGGCGGGCCTGTACCCTGGCCTATCGGGTGGACTCTCTCGTCGCTCCCCATTGAGCCCGCCTGGCTCACGGGCTTCGACGAGTGTGATCCCATCATCATAAATGGGGCCGCAAGCGTTTCTCGTCCTCGGGCGCATGGCGAGATGCCCCGGCTCTGGCTAGAATGGGGGCCCATTTTTCAACGACAGATCCCGCATCATGACCCTCTCCGGATTTAAAGGCCTGGTTTTCGACCTCGACGGAACCCTGGTGGACTCCATGCCGCTGCACCTGGCCGCGTGGGAGCATACCGCACGGGAATTTGGCTTCCGCTTCGATGGGGAGTGGTTTTATGAGCTGGGGGGCATGCCGAGCCGCAAGATAGCCCTGCTGGTGGCCGAGGATCAGCAGATTGTGCTGGATCCTCTGGTCGTGACCCGCTGCAAGACGGAGCACTATGTGGCCAACCTGCACAAGGCGACGCCTTTCCCGGCCATGCTGGAACTGGTGGAGCGCTATCATGGCCTCATTCCCATGGGGATTGGGACGGGATCTCCCCGGGTCAATGCCGAGGCCGTGCTGCGCAATACCGGATTGGATCGCTACTTCCCGGTGGTGGTCACCGCCGACGATGTCGAGCTGCACAAACCCCATCCGGACACCTTCCTGCTGGTGGCGCGTCGCCTCGGGGTCGAGCCGGGTCAATGTCTGGTATTCGAAGACACGGGCATAGGTGCCCAGGCCGGTCAGGCGGCGGGCATGCAGGTGTGCATGGTCAAGGCAGGAAAGCCGGTCGGATTGAGCTACTGAGTCGGGAGGGGGCGGGTCTGGCCACCCGGGGTAAAACGTCCACTCTCATACGGGACAGGCGATAAACATGAGAGTGGACGGTCACTTGCGCCAGGAGATGACGTGGCGAAGCGCGGGGCAGGAAAAGAGCGAGCCTTATTGCTCGCTGCTGCCGCCCTGATTGTCGTCATAGCGACTCGGTGCACCGTGGGGGCGCGGCGCCATGGAGACGCGGGGCTTGCGGGCACGCTGGATGCTCACGGCCGGGCGACCGGAGTGCATGGCGATGGTGGAGATCTTGGCCTTGTAAACCAGCTGCTGGTTGCCATGGGCATCGGTCAACAGCACGCTGTACTGGTCGAAGCCGCTGATGGTCCCCTCCAGCTTGATGCCGCTCACCAGGAAGATGGCGACCTGACTGCGATTTTTGCGCAACCAGTTGAGGGCGGAATCCTGCCCATTTCCAAGTGAGAATGCTTGCTCAATCGTGGAGTAGCTTGGGGATTCAGTTGTCATAAATTATTGTCCCGCGAAGAAAAGTGGCGTTTGATTGTGCTAAATGGTTACAGGCTTGTCAAAGCCATTCTCTTTTCCTAGATGAGGGCTTAATGCCCCAAAGAACAGGGCTGGTGGTTCAGGGCGGCGGCTGCGATAATTGACCGCTCTGGCCGTGACAGGCCTCCGCTGGGATCCTATCTTGCATCCGGTTTCAAATCCAATGACTTATACCCATGACGCGACGGCCTGTGAAGAGTGCGATCTGCTGGTCCCGGCCACCTCCCTCGCGGTGGGGGAGACGAGCAGTTGCCCCCGTTGCGGTCACACCCTGAGCCGACACCTGCCCGAGCAGGAGCGCAGGCCGCTGGCCTATGGTTTTGCCGCCCTCATCATGTTCGTGCTCTCCAACACCTTCACCTTCATGTCGTTCTCATCCAACGGGTTGGGGCAGGAGATGACCTTCCTGCAGTGCATTACCACCCTGGTGGAGCAAGGCTATCTGTTCCTCGGCGCCGTGTTGAGCCTGACCCTGATCGGTCTGCCTCTGGTCTATGTGGGCTCCATCATGCTGGTGCTGTGGCGCATCGACAAGGATATGCACAGCCGTGCACTGCGCTCCCTCGGCCGTTTGCTGTGCCGGATCCGGCCCTGGCTGATGGTGGATGTCTTCCTGATCGGGGTGCTCATCTCCCTGGTCAAGCTGATGGGCATGGCGGACATCAAGATGGGGCTGTCGTTCTGGGCTTTCGTCGGCTATACGCTGCTGCTCATCAAGATGATGTCATCGCTGGACAGGATGTGGCTGTGGCAACGGCTGTTTGGCCAGACCGAGCCGAGGGAGCTGGATCCCGAGGCGAGCGCCATGGCATCCGGACTGGTTGGCTGCCACATCTGCGGCGCCCTGAGCGAGGCCGGTACCGACCGTTGCCCGCGCTGCGGCGATCACCTCCATGCGCGCAAGCCAGGTGGGCTGAACCGGACCTGGGCGCTGCTGATCACCTCGGTGATCCTCTACATTCCCGCTAACGTCTATCCCATCATGGACACGGTGTTTCTGGGTGACGACAGCCCCTCGACCATACTGGGCGGGGTGGTGCTGCTGTGGGCGCTGGGTTCCTATCCCATCGCCGCCGTCATCTTCTTCGCCAGCGTGGTCATCCCCCTGGTGAAGATCCTGGCGCTGTTGTGGCTCTGCTTTGTGGTGCAGCGGGGCCAGGGCGCCTCGCCCCTGCGCAAGCTCAAGCTCTATCGCATGACCGAATTTGTGGGACGCTGGTCGATGATCGACGTCTTCGTGGTGGCCATCCTGGCCGGTCTCATCCGGCTCGATAATCTGATGTCCATCTATCCTGGCCCCGCCGCCGTCGCCTTTGCCGGCGTCGTGCTGATCACCATGGTGGCCGCCATGAGTTTCGATTCCCGTCTGATCTGGGATTTACAACAAGGAGAGCGCGAACGTGAGTGAGCGTAAGACAAGGTGGAAACCCGGCTCGGACTTTCTGAGCTCGGCCGCCGCAATCTGGATGGTGCCGCTGCTGGCGCTGTTCATCGGTGCCTGGATGCTGTTCCAGCATTGGTATTCGCAAGGCCCCAGCTTCACCCTGACCGTGGCCACGGCCGAGGGCATAGTCGCGGGCAAGACGGTGATCCGCTCCCGCGAGGTGGAGGTGGGCCGCATCGAAGCGGTGGAGCTCAGCGACGACTACAGTCACGCCGTGCTCAAGGGGCGGCTGAGCAATGCCGCCGCTGGCATGCTCAAGAAAGACAGCCAGTTCTGGGTGGTCAAGCCCAGGGTTGGACGGGAAGGGGTCTCCGGCCTCGGCACCCTGCTCTCCGGCGCCTATATCGAGCTCTCCCCCGGCAAGAAGGGCAAGGCGCTCAACACCTATGCTATGCTGGACAGGCCGCCTCTGGCTTCGCTGGATGCCAAGGGGCTGCGGCTCTCCCTCAGTAGCCGCGATGCGCGTGCCCTGGGGGTGGGATCGCCCATCAACTACCAGGGCTTCACCATCGGTCAGGTGGAAGAGGCCAAGTTCCTGCCAGAGAAGAGCGAGATGGAGTATCAGCTCTTCATCAATGCACCCTATGACACTCTGGTAAGCAGCAACTCCCGCTTCTGGTTGACCCCGGGCTTCGAGGTCTCCATGAGCAGCGAGGGCATGAAGGTCAAGATGGACTCGCTGGAGACGTTGCTCGACGGCGGCATCACCATGGGGCTGCCGCCTGGCTGGTACCCCGGTGAACCGGCCAAACAGCATGACGAGTTCGTGCTGTTCCAGGACGAGGCGAGCGTGCTGGCCGGTAGCCTGGATCAGTTCATCGATTACGTCTTCCTGTTCGAGGACAACGTGGGTGGCCTGCATCCCGGTGCGGCGGTGCAATATCGCGGCATCCGGGTGGGTACCGTGATCTCGGCCCCCTATCTCATCGATGACAAGGGCGTGCAGCTGTTCAAGAATCGCGAGATCCCTGTGCTGGCCCGCATCGAGGTGCAGCGGCTTTCCCATCGCTATGCCAATGCGGAGAAGGAACAGTGGCGCGCCCTGTTCAGCAAGCAGTTCAAGGAAGGCTTGCGGGCATCCCTCAAGACCTCGAACCTGCTGACTGGTGGCAAGGTGGTGGATCTCAACTTCTACCCGGATGTGCCGGCCTACAAATCGGTCAAGGTGGCGGGTTATCAGGTGTTCCCGACCGTGCAGGCCGGGCTGGATCAGATAGAGCGCAAGGTGAACCTCATCCTCGACAAGTTCGTCGACATGGACATGACCACCACACTCACACAGGTCAACAGCACTCTGGCGACTCTGGACAAGACCCTCAAGCACGTCAGCGCCGTGAGTGCCAATCTGGAGCAGTTTACCGGTCAGGACTCGACCCAGCAGTTGCCGGCCTCGCTCAATGAGAGCCTCAAGCAGTTGCAGGAGACGTTGCAAACCTATGATGCCAGCTCCCAGACCAATCAGGAGTTGCGTCAGTCGGTGCAATCCCTCAACCAGCTGATGGGCGAATTGCAGCCCCTGGTACATTCCCTGAACGAGCAACCGAGTTCACTGATCTTCGATCGCTCTCGTCCCCAGGATCCTGAGCCCCAGCGAGGAAAATGATGAAAAAAAGGATGATGACCCTGGCCTTGCTGGGCCTGTTGGCGGGTTGCAGCTCGGCCCCTGCCAGCCTGCACTATTATTCGCTCGATACGGGCAGCCAGCCCGCGCCGCTGATGGCGACTAAACCCCAGCATCAGCTGGTGCTGCGCCCTGTCGCCCTGGCGGGGCAGCTGGATCGTGTGAGCCTGGTCTATCAGCTGGAGGGCAACGAGCTGCACTTTGCCGAATACCACCGCTGGGCGGGCTCGCTGGATGCCCAGCTGAACCAGTTGGCCCTGAGCGGCCTCTCCAGCCGGTTGCCTAGCTGGGTGGTGCGTCAGGACGGGGCCCGCAAGGGCCCGGTGCTGAGCATCTCGGTAGAGCGCTTCCAGGGACGTCACGACGGCCGCGCCTTGCTGAGTGGCCGCTGGCGCCTGTTGACGGAGGACGGTGTGGTGCTGCGGGACGTGCCCTTCCAGCAGGCGCGGGTACTGCCAGCCGATGGCTATGGCACCCTGGTCGACGAGCTGGGACAGGGTTGGCAACAGTTGCTGGACCAGATCGCGACAGAGGTGCGCAAAGCCGGTTGAGACCGGCATGAAAAACGGGAGGCCAAGGCCTCCCGTTTTGTTTTCTGGCAGATACGGACGAGGTTACTGCTGGACCTCGGAGACCCCTTGCACCTTGACCTCGACCCGGCGATCCGGGGCCAGGCAGACGATCAGCTCACGCTTGGACTTGCTGGTGCAGCTGTCGCCGGTAACTGGGGAGTTCTTGCCGTGCCCTTCCACGTTCACCTTGCCAGCAGGCAGGCCCTTGCCGATCAGGTAGTTGGCCACGGTCTGTGCCCGCTGCTCGGAGAGCTTCTGGTTGTAGGCATCGGAACCGATGCGGTCGGTGTAACCGATGACGGTGGCGGAACCATCCTTGGGTCTGGCTTCCTCAATCTGGTTGTAGAGGGTGTCCAGCGCCTGGCCGGCTTCCGGCTTGAGGGTGGCCTTGTTGAAGTCAAACAGCACATCCGAACTCAGGGTGAACTGCTTGTCCACCACGACCGGCTCTGGTGCCGGGGCGGCGACAGGCAGGGCCGGTGCAACCTGACCGAAGCGATAGACGGCGGCCACGGAGAGCAGGCCGTTGTCCATGCGCAGGCCGGTGTCATCTCGGCTGCCATAGGGGGTGCTGTACTGGTATTCGAGGCGGGCGGCCCAGTCCAGGTTGAGGGCATATTCGGCCCCGAGGGCGCCGACGAAGATGCCACGGCTGTCATTGTCCAGCTCGTCGCTGCTGCTCCAGCCATAGCCACCACCGACGCGGCCATAGAGATCCAGGCTCTCGGTGACCGGGAAGCCGAGTTTTAGAGAGAGCTGGGCCATCTGGGCCTCGACGGCATCGTTGAAGGCCGCGCCGTTACGGGTACCGCTATATTTGTATTTGCCCAGATAGTCGTAACCCAGCTCGACCCCCAGATTCCGGTTGATCTGGTAACCCACGAAGGCACCGGCGCCGACTTCGTCGTCATCCTTGTCCGTGGTGGTGATGGTGTTGCTTTCGTCGAAGTTGTAGAAGTTGGACCAACCCAATTTGGCACCGCCATACCAGGTATTGTCTTGTCCGGCTGCCTGAGCGTTGGCCGCAAGCAAGCCTGAAACCAGCAAGGTAATCAGTGTTTTTTTCATGTGAAGCCTCTGCAATTTTGTTTGTCGGGAGGCTGGAACCGTATCGCCTCGCCGTATGGGTTGGGCCAGTGGCCGGCCACAACATGTTTAAACGTAGCCCGTTTTTTTTGAACCTCAAGCAACTGATATAAAACATATTGTGATAACTATGCCCATCATAGGGGAGTTATTCGGGAAGAGGGCCAGTATGACTCCGATTTGTGACGGGGGTCATATGAGTTGCTTGGAGGTTGCTCAAGCGGGCAGACACAAAAAAGGCCGACATGCTGTCGGCCTTGGCATCCTCACTGGGGGATGAACTCGTACTGCTGCTCGATGAAGGCGCCAGCCCGCTCGCTCAGGGCCGCATGCACGGCCGTGGTGGGGTGCACCTGATCCCAGAACATCTTGCCCTCGCAGTTGAGCTCGCTTGCACTGCGACGTGCCATGGGGGAGGCGACGGCCTGCGCCAGCAAGGGGTTGCCGGCGATGGCGAGGCGCTCTGGCTCGCTGAAAGCCGCGAGCTGGTTGTTGCTGGCCGCGCTGCGAGAGGCGAATGGCTTCCACACATAGCCGCCGCCGTAGCAGGCATGTTCGGTGTCGCTCAGGCCGAAGTTCTGCGGCTCACGCAGCATCTCGGCGAATTGCTTGTCTATCTCGAACAGCTTCACCAGGCCGGTGGGCGCCAGCTGGCGTGCCAGATTCAACAGCAGTTCGTTATGGTAGGCCGAGACATGGCTGGCGGCTTTCACTACATTCTGGCTGCGTGCCGAGGGGTTCTGGCCGAGATCCGGCAGGTTGAACAGCAGTATCTGCTTGGCACCGTTGAGCACCATGCGATTCGCCGAGTCGCTGATGACATCCCGCACCCGCTTGGCATCCTGCTCGGTGTTCCAGCCATAGGCCAGATAATCGTTGGCGCCGACCCAGAGGATCACCAGATCGTCAGGCTTGAAGCTGTCTTTCTCCAGGAACTGGGTGATCTCGTAGTCAAGGTTGTTGATGACCTGATACTTGGGGTTCCAGGAGATCTTGTTGTAGGCCACCGCGGTGGCGCCCCCTTCGGCCTCGTTGGCGATCGTCAGCCCCGGGAACTGCTGGGTCAGCTGCTCCAGCCAGACCGGACCGTTGGAGAAACGGCCCTGATAATAAGGAGGGCTGGAGGGGAGATAACCGCGCATCTTGCCGTACATCTTGCCGGTGTCGGAGAGGCTGTCACCGAACATGACGATGCGGGAGAAGGCGGGACGCGGCTCGGCGGCCTGGGCCGTCAGTGCGCAGAGTCCCAATAAATACAGAAACCATTTTTTCATGTCGTCTTTCTCATTGGATGCAGGCCTTGCCTGCGGGCTTTTCCTCGATGGCGCCGGGCTGGGGACCCGTTTGCCACACCGCAGGGTATTTGGCCGAATTTAATTTCGCATCCATGGGGTATAATTAAATCGATTTCGGTCACACTCGGCTCCCCCACATGGGGGAAGCTTCACGTTTGTTTCACGGTCAGGGGGGCAAGATAGCCCCATACCGCAACGACAGGAGCATGAGATGAACAAAGCAAGCGTAATCGGCCTGGTGGCCCTGATGTCCGTATCCTCTTTCGCCATGGCGGCTTACACAGGCCCGCAGGAGCAGAATGTCATCACCGTTGCCCAGTTGAAGGATCAGCGTGACGATAGCTGGGTGACCCTGGAAGGCAAGCTGACCAAGCACCTGGGTGGCGAGAACTACCTGTTCCGCGACGCCAGCGGCGAGGTTGAGGTGGAAGTGGATGGGGATGTGTGGCGTGGCATCGAAGTGGGCCCGAACGATCTGATCCGCATCCGTGGCGAAGTGGATCACAGCTGGGACAAGACCGAGGTCGAGGTGGAACGCCTGGAAAAAGTCGGCGCAGCGGCCCCGAGCAAGGGTGGCTTCATCACCAAGTAAGCGGCGAAAGCCGCTCCAACGAGAAGGGCGCTCCATGAGCGCCCTTCCTGTTTTGGGTGGTCGTCAGCCGGCCCGGCTGGGCACGCTGCGCTTGAACCCCTTCTCGGCCTGATTGACCTTGTAGAGGTAGCGACGGGCTTCTGCTTTGGGATGCTGCTCGGTCAGCACCTGATAGACCGCCTCGGGGGAGAGCCGGTTTATCATGCCGGGGGCCGCCTTGCGGTCGCTGGAGAAGGTGTTGAGCACCCCTCCGGCCCCGCCGTTGTAGGCGGAGATCACTGCATAGCGCCTCGACTGGGGATCCTGGATATCCGCCAGATAGACGGTCTGCAGCAGGTGCAGATAGGCGGTGCCCACGTCGATGTTGTAGGCCGGATTGAACAAGTCCTCCCGGGTCGGCTGGCCGTTCTTGCCCTTGACCCGCACATAGACGTCGCGCCCCGCCGTGGCCGGGATCACCTGCATCAGGCCGTAGGCGTTGGCGTGGCTGACCGCATAGGGGTTGAAGCTGCTCTCGGTCTTGATCACCGCGTAGATCAGGCTCTCGGCGACTCCGTACTTGCGGGAGGCGTCGCGGATGATGCTGGCGTATTTGTAGCCGCGCTTGTCCTCATGGTTCGCCACCATGGGGATGTCGATGAAGAAGATGTTGCGAATACCGAGGGTGCGCTTCTTCATGGCGGTGTTGAGCAGGTAGTCCGCATAGCGCTCTGCGCGCCAGCTGGAGCGGATCGGCTGGCCCTGGTTGTCCAGCACCTGACCGTAGAGGAAGGGCTCGCCGCCGGGCATGATCTCCCGGTCGGAGTAAAGATCCACTTCCGCCGGATCGTCCGGTGTCATCAGGGTTTCGATGATGGCACGGCGCAGGTGGGCGCGGGGATCCAGTCCGGAGACGGTCTCCACCATGATGTGGCCGCTGGAGAAGTCGATGTGGGCCCGGCTCTTGTACTGATCCGTGTATTTGACGTAGTCAAACTTGCCCGCCAACAAGGCTTCTCGCCCCCAGATCTCGTTCACGTTGTGAGAGAGGGCACTGA
Source organism: Aeromonas intestinalis (assembly GCF_054052485.1). Lineage (NCBI taxonomy): Bacteria > Pseudomonadati > Pseudomonadota > Gammaproteobacteria > Aeromonadales > Aeromonadaceae > Aeromonas > Aeromonas intestinalis. The sequence goes on along the minus strand of NZ_JBSTYK010000008.1, from coordinate 41,893 downwards.
TCATGTGTTCGAAGCCACGTATGTCCTTGCCGTTGATCAGGTCCTCGTCATCTTCGCGGGGGGCGGGGGAAGAGGAGCAGGCAGAGAGAAACAGCACGGCGCACAGCAGCCAAAAAAGTCGACCCATAAAATCCTCAAGCAAGGTGGCCGGGCCACCCGTCATTCATGAACCCTGAGCAAGGAGGGAGGTGGCCGTTGACGGCCCGATGCTGGAAGGCGAACCCCTGCCCAGGGCTAATTGTTACTGGCTGGGAGGGGTGTAGCCGTCGATGGCCACTTCACCCGCTTCAAACAGGTAGCTCACCATCTCTTTTTCCAGCAGCTGACGATGTTCGAGGTTCATCATGTTCAGCTTTTTCTCGTTGATCAGCATCACCTGCTTTTTCTGCCATTCGGTCCAGGCTTCCTTGCTGATGTTGTCGAAGATCCGCTTGCCGAGCTCACCGGGGTAGAGTTGGAAATCGAGACCCGGCGCCTCTTTCTTCAGACGCTGGCAGAATACGGTACGGCTCATGTTGACCTCTGTGGTTGCAACTCAGGATTGTAAGTCCGGGTAGGCGAGCAGGCGGGCCGTAGCGGCCGCCAACCCCACCTCGGCAGGATGGCGTAAGTTATACCAGAGTCGGGAATCCGCTTCCATGAGCAGCGGGGGCGGCGGGGCAGTCAGTTCGATCAGCAGAGGCTGGATATCCAGGTGGAAGTGACTGAAGGTGTGACGAAAACCAGTCAGTTCCCGGTAGCCGGCGCCCTGCAGTCCCAGTGCCTGCAAACGCGCCTCCACCTCGGGCAGTGCCTCCACCTGCGGGAAGCAGTAGAGCCCGCCCCAGATCCCCTGGGGAGGGCGCTTCTCCAGCAACAGCTGATCGCCGCTGCGGATGATCAGCATGATGCCGGTGCGGGCGGGGATGCTCTGCTTGGGCTTGCTGTTGGGGTAGGCGGTGGGGTTGCCTTGCGACAGCCCCTGGCAATCGCTCTGGACCGGACAGCGCCCGCAGGCGGGCTTGCTGCGGGTACAGACGGTGGCCCCCATGTCCATCATGGCCTGGTTGTACTGGGCGACGCCGAGCCTGGGGGTGAGGCGAGTCGCCAGATCCCAGAGGGTGTTCTCCACAGTCTTCTGCCCGGGCCAGCCCGGCAGCGCCAGCCAGCGGGTGAGTACCCGCTTCACGTTGCCGTCCAGAATGGCGTGGGGCTGACCGAGCGACAGGGAGAGCACGGCGCCGGCGGTGGAGCGGCCGATCCCTGGCAGGGCCATTACCTCCTCCAGCCGTTCCGGGAACAGGCCGCCGTGCAGATCGCGGATAGCCTGGGCTGCCTTGTGCAGGTTGCGGGCTCGGGCGTAGTAGCCGAGTCCGGTCCAGTGGTGCAGTACTTCGTCGATGGGGGCATCGGCCAGGGCCAGCACATCGGGGAAGCGTTCCATAAAGCGCTGATAATACGGAATGACCGTCGCAACCTGGGTCTGTTGCAGCATGATCTCGGAGATCCAGACCCGGTAGGGGGTCTTGTCCTGCTGCCAGGGCAGGGTCTTGCGGCCATGGATCTGGTACCAGTCCAGGATCCGGGTGGCGAAGGAGGCGTTGTCTGGGTTGCTCACGATATGCTCATCTTATTGATTAAAAAGGGGAGCTCTCGGGCTCCCTCTTGTGGTCTGTCGATATGGCGGGGTTATCCGCGCCAGTCCTGCAGCGCCTTGAGGCTGGCATGCTGGCCGCCGACCTGCAGCACTATATCATCCTGGGCGATGGCGATCAGGGTGACCCCGGGGGCAATCTCGCTCCCTTCATGCAGCTCTCGCCCGTTGAGCACCACGGCCCGCTTGGCCGGATCGGAGGAGTAGTTGTGGGCACCATAGGTCAGCGGTGGCACCTGCTGCTTGATGGCCGCGGGCAGGGCACCGAGGGGAATGGCCCCGGCCGAACGCTCGATCTGGGGCGTCGACTCTTCCACCAGCGGAGTGTTGTTGAGGGCCATCATGATGCGCTCCGCCAGACTCTGGCCATTGTTGGTGGCGCTGGCCGTTGCCTTGGGGGCCGGGGCCGCCTTGGGTTGCACCACGGGTTCCGGCAGCGGGGGCGGCAGGGGGCGGGTGATCATCGGCTTGGGCTCGACCCGCACGAAGGGCGGCGTCACCACCTCTTTCACTTCGATCTGCTGCTCGATGGGCTTGAGGTGATAGAGATGCCAGCCATAGTTGGCGCCCGCCCCCATGACGAGGGCGAGCGGCGCCAGCAGCCACCAGATCCAGCGGCGGTTGGGCTCTTCATCCTGGCTCACGGGCAGCCCCATGAGCGGCATGTGCGGGGTGAATTGGGGTTGATCGGCCCGGCGCAGGGCTTTGAGCAGGGTCGACATCAGGAGGCCTCCTCCATCATTTCATCCAGTTTCACCGGGACATCGGCGCGCAAGGTATCGTCCTCCAGCTTGGGCATGGGTTCACCCGCCTGCACGTTCAGGCGCAGCAGGGTGTTGCTGCCGGCAATCCCGTCCGGGGTCAGCCCCTGCTCGCGCTGGAACTGCTGCAACTTGTTCTTGAGCTCGGCATCGAAGCGGCTCACCTTGCGATCCGGCTGTTGCATGGCGCGGCTGAGGGCATTGTCCAGCCATTGCACCTGGGTTGGGCCGGCGTTGCTGCCGATGAGCGACACGCCGCCTTTGGGCATGCGCCACAGCAGGGTGTAGCTCCCTCCCCAGGCATCGGCGAGCCACTGGCGGTCTACCTGCCAGCTCTGGTTGCCGATGAGCAGGGAGGCCTTGTCCGGCCCCAGATTCACCAGGGTGGCGTAGTAGAGACCGCCGGTCGCATCGGTCAGGCTGATGAGGGCCGGGTGTTGCAAGGCTTGCAGCTCCGCCAGGGTGGCATCCCCCTCCTGGCAGCGCAGACCGGCGCGAGGGGCGTTGTCACAGGTCGCCTCCTCCAGCTCGGCCTGGTAGCCCCACACCTTGTAGAGATTCTGCATGGCCACATCGGGCTCGATCGCCTGATTGATGGCCCGGGTCAATTGCTCCTGCTGCTCCGGCGTGTCGTCCACCTTGACCGGGATCTCCACCTTGACCACAGGACGGGTGGGGAAGACGCCGATGAACTGCCAACCCCACCAGCCGGTCGCGACCAGCAGGGCGCCGACCAGCGCCACGGTCAGGCCGGACTGCCAGCTTCCCTCATCACGAATGCCGCTCACCTCGAAGGCCGCCTGGCTGATGTCGCCATGGACTATCTTGTGGCTGCCACGGGCGAAGGCGGCGATGAGGGCGCGATCGCAGATGAGGTTGATGAGGCGCGGGATGCCGCCGGAGAGGCGGTGCAGGGTCTGGATCGCTCTGGGAGTGAAAATGGGCTGGATGCAGCCGGCCACCTGCAGGCGGAAGCGCACATAGGCATCCACATCCTGGCGCGACAGCGGCAGCAGGTGGTAGCGGGCGGTGATGCGCTGGGCCAGCTGACGCAGCAGGGGCTGGCGCAACATTTGTTGCAGCTCTGGCTGGCCGATGAGCACGACCTGCAGCAGTTTCTTCTCGTCGGTTTCGAGATTGGTGAGCAGACGTAGTTGTTCCAGCACGCCTGGTAGCAGATGCTGCGCTTCATCCACCAATACTACAGTGCGTTTGCCTGCCGCCAGGTTGGCCAGCAGCTGATCGCGGATGAGGTCGAACAACGGCTTGAGGCCCGCGTCTTTCTCATAGGACAGCTGGAACTCGTCGCAGATGGCCGCCAGCAGATCCCGCTCGGTCAGGGAGGGATTGAGGATGTAGGCGATCTCGGTGTCGACCGGCAACTGCTGCAACAGGCAGCGGGAGACCGTGGTCTTGCCCGTTCCCACTTCTCCGGTGAGCAGCACGAAGCCCCCCCCATCCTGCAACCCGTAGTTGAGGTGGGCCAGGGCCTCCCCATGGCGTTCGCTCATATAGAGATATTTGGGGTTGGGCGAGATGGAGAACGGGGGCTCCGACAGACCGAAGAACTGTGTGTACATAAGGATCCATTCCATTGTTATGGGCGGCAGGTTAAAGCCTCCCCCCGGGGATGTCAAAGACCCGGATACCATAAGAGGGTCATCCTACCCGGTGGCTCAAATGGCGAGGTTGATCGGGGTCGAATTATCACACCCGCTGACGGAGATGCCGGAGTTGGGGACATCGTCTCCCCGGCGCAAAAGCGGTATCATCGAGGCAGGTTTATTGAGGAGAGTGCGTGTGCAGACTTATCTGGTTGGGGGAGCGGTGCGGGATCGCCTGTTGGGCTTGCCGCAGGGGGACAGGGATCACCTGGTGGTCGGTGCGACCGTGGAGCAGATGCTGGGTCTCGGCTTCACTCAGGTTGGCCGCGATTTTCCGGTGTTCCTGCATCCCAAGACCCAGCAGGAGTACGCCCTTGCCCGCACCGAGCGCAAACAGGGGCAGGGCTATACCGGTTTTGTCTGCCATGCCGCGCCGGACGTCACGCTAGAACAAGATTTGCTGCGCCGGGATCTCACCATCAACGCCATCGCCGAGGATGAGAGCGGCCAGTTGCATGACCCCTATGGCGGTCTGCAGGACCTGAAGGCCCGGTTGCTGCGCCACGTCTCCCCGGCCTTCGCCGAGGATCCCCTGCGCATCCTGCGGGTGGCGCGCTTCGCCGCGCGCTTCCATGCCCAGGGTTTCGTGGTGGCCCCACAGACCCAGGCTCTGATGCAGCAAATGACGGCGGCGGGAGAGCTGGCCCACCTGACCCCGGAGCGGGTCTGGAAGGAGCTGGAGAAGGTGTTGCTGGGGCCGACCCCCGCCGTCTTCTTCGAGGTGCTGCGCGAATGCGGTGCCCTCAAGGCGCTGTTCCCCGAGCTGGATGCCCTGTTCGGGGTACCGGCCCCGGCCAAGTGGCACCCGGAGATAGACACCGGCATCCACACCATGATGGTGCTGACGCAGGCCTGCCAGCGCTCCCCCGATCTGGCGGTGCGCTTCGCGGCGCTTTGCCATGACTTTGGCAAGGGGCTGACCCCCCCTGAGTTCTGGCCGAGCCATCACGGCCATGGCCAGAAGGGGCTGCCTCTCATCCGGGATTTCTGCGAGCGCTTTCGGGTGCCGAACGATTGCCGGGATCTGGCGCTGCTGGTGAGCGATCTGCACACCCACATCCACATCGCGTTTGAACTCAAACCCGCCACCCTGCTCAAGCTGTTCGACAAGGCGGATGCCTGGCGCAGGCCCGAGCGCTTCGCCCAACTGCTGGACACCTGCCGCGCCGACTTCCACGGTCGCACCGGCTTCGAGGAGCGGGTCTATGCCGAGCCGGACTATGTGGCCCAGGCACTGACGGCGGCCCAGGCCGTGCCGGTCAAGGAGATAGTGGCGGCAGGCTTCAAGGGGGAGGCGATCCGCGAGCAGCTCGGCAAACGGCGGCTCGATGCCATCAGCCGGGTGCGGGACGAGTGGACCTTTATCGACGAGTGATGAGATCCCTTCAGCGGCTCGATGGGCCAAGCCTGAACGGTTGTTCGAGACAATGGAGATATAAAAAAGCCCGGGTCACTGACCCGGGCTTTTTGCTGCGAGGCGCCTTAAGAGAAGCAGGCCTGCAGCACGTAGAAGATGGCGATGGCCAGGATGGCGCCAGCGGGCAGGGTGATGACCCAGGAGACCACGATGTTGCGCAGTACGCCGAGGTTCAGGGCCGCAATGCCGCGGGCAAGACCCACCCCCATCACGGCACCCACCAGGGTCTGGGTGGTGGAGATGGGCAGGCCGGTGCCGGAGGCGATCACCACGGTGGCGGCGGTGGCCAGCTGGGCGGCGAAGCCACGGCTCGGGGTCAGGTGGGTGATGCCGGTGCCGACGGTCGCCATCACCTTCTCACCCATGGTGGCCAGACCGATGACGATGCCTATGCCGCCAAGGGGCAGGATCCACCAGGCGATGTGGGAGCTGCCGCCGATCTCGCCGCCTGCCGCCACGATGGAGGCGACCGCGGAGAGCGGACCGATGGCGTTGGCCACGTCGTTGGAACCGTGGGCGAAGGCCATGGCACAGGCGGTGATGATCATCAGGATGCCGAACACCTTCTCCACGTTGGCGAAGTGCATCTTGCTGTCATCCTGCGGGTTGTACTTCTGACCGCGAATGTAGAGCCAGCCGGCAAAGGCCACGGCGATGGAGATGGCGATGGAGAGCAGGATCCCCTCGCCATTGCTCAGGTGCAGGCCGACATGGGTCAGCCCCTTCTTGATGGTGACCAGGCAGATGACCAGGGCCGTCAGGAACATGTAGAAGGGGACATAACGCTTGGCGTTGTTGAGGGGATCATCGGTGTTGAAGATGAGCTTCTGCACGCTGATGAACATGAAGTAAGCGATCACCCCCGAGATGGCGGGCGTCACCACCCAGGAGCCGACGATGCCACCGAACTTGTTCCACTGCACCGCTTCCGGGCCAATGCTCACCACGGCGAAGCCGACGATGGCACCGATGATGGAGTGGGTGGTGGAGACGGGCCAGCCGAAGTAGGAGGCCAGGATCAGCCACAGACCTGCCGCCAGCAGGGAGGCAATCATGCCAAGCACCAGCAGATCCGGCGTGTCGGCAAAGGCGTTGCTGTCGATGATGCCGTTGCGGATGGTGGCCGTCACTTCGCCACCGGCCAGATAGGCACCGGCAAATTCGAAGATCATGGCGATGATGATCGCCTGACGGATGGTCAGGGATTTGGTACCGACCGATGTGCCCATGGCATTGGCAACGTCATTCGCGCCAATTCCCCAGGCCATCAAAAAGCCGAACAAGGCCGCCACGAGCACCAGGGTGGTGCCGTAATTTGCGATAATGTCCATTAGTAGTGTTTACCCTGTCAGTCGATTACGAACGAGCCAGCATCAATTCCAGACGGGCGCCAACGCGCTCGGCCTGATCAGCCAGGTCACCTACCCATTCGAGGATCTTGTAGAGGAACATAACGTCGATCGGATTGTATTTGTGCTCAACGGCTTGCAGCTGTTGGCGCAGCCCGATCTGCATGGTGTCAGTATCGTCCTCGATGAGATCCAGCTGGTGGATCATCTCGGCAACCATTTCAACTTCACGTCCTTTAAAGCCGGTTTCGAGCAGCTCATCGAGTTCTCCGATGGCTTTTTCGGCTTGGGCGGTCGCATCGATACAACGTTTGAGATAGGCCATGAAATCGGCACGCATCTCGGAGGGGAATTCCATTTTACGGCCAAGCATGCGGCCGGAAATATCCTTGGCACGGTTGGCAATCTTGTCCTGCTGGGTCAGCATCTCCAGCAGGTCGGTACGGGCGACCGGCAGGAACAGGCCGCGGGGCAGCTTGAGACGGATTTCACGTTTGAGGATGTCCGCTTCTTTCTCCAACTGGGCAATCTGCTGCCGGATCTTCTCGGCATCTTCCCAGCGGTCTTCGGCAACGGCATCAAAGAACGGAATCAACTGCTCACAGCACACGTGAACCTTGACGATATGCTTCTGCAGCGGCTTGATGGGGGACTTCGCGAAAAGTCCCAGGATAGTATTTACTGGCATGGCCAAACCTGTGTCGGTGAAAAAACACTCGATACTATTTCATGAGGGGCGCATGGTAACCGAACTATGCCCTCAATAAAACCGTGAATTAATCCTGATGTTTCGCTGGCATTATATCTTCGTGGCGGGGATCATGCCCCCCAAAGTTGCCAGCCAGCCCGGAATGACTATGCAAACTGAGATCGAGATAAAATTTTTCGTCGCCACGGACATCCAGGAACAACTCTCCAACCTGCTGAATAAACTCGATATTATCTCCGCAAGCAGCGCGAGCCTCGGCAACGTCTATTTCGATACGCCAGAGCTGGCACTGCGCAGGCTCGACATGGGGCTGCGCATCCGCCGCAGCGACGATTTCTCCGAGCAAACCATCAAGTGTCGGGGTCAGGCGATCGGAGGGCTGCATGCCCGCCCCGAGTACAATGCCCCGGTCAGCGGGGAGTTGCCGACCCTGACAGCCTTCCCCGACGAGATCTGGCCGGCTCTCGCCCATCGTGATGCCATCCAGTCCCGGCTGGTGGCCCAGTTCAAAACGGATTTCGTGCGTCGTCACTGGTTGATCGCGTTTGAGAAGGCGGGCCAGGCAGCCGAGATCGAGCTGGCCTGGGATCGGGGAGAGATAGTGGGGGAGCAGGGGCGCAGCGTCATCGATGAGCTGGAGCTTGAGCTCAAGTCCGGCGAGGCGAGTACCCTGTTCGCCTTGGCTGCCGAGCTGGCCGGGTTGGGGGGCATCCGGTTGGGGGCCCAGTCCAAGGCCCAGCGTGGCTACCGGCTGGCGGGGCTCGGCAAGGGGATGGCACCGCAATCTCTGCCGGATCTGGAGGGCCGGGATGCCGGGGTGCGCATCGCTCTCGGGTTGCAGCACTGGCAGCATCACGAGCAGCTCTGGCTGGAGTCTGACGGCACGGCCAAGGTGCAGGCCCTGTCCAGTCTTCTGGAGGGGGTTACCCTGCTGAAGGATGCGGCGGCCACCTTGGTGGGAGCCCCCGCCTGGTTGCCAGCCCTGCTGACCCAGCACGCCTGGTTGGCGCAATGGGGGGGAGAAGAGGACGCACTCCTTGCCCGAGTTCACAGCGCCGACTACGTGCGGCTGCAACTGGCCATCTCGGCCTGGCTGCATCTGGGGGCTTGAGGGCCGTTCGCGATATGGTTTCGTGATGACACAAGCAACAAAAAGGTGAGCCTTGGCTCACCTTTTTTCGTTTCAGTCGGGGCTGCCCTGGGATCAGTTCACCACGGCCACGTTGATGCTGCCGTTGCCCTGGGTCATGCGAACACGGGCCCCCGGCACAAAGGTGGGGCTGGCTTTTTGCACAACGACAATGGATTCCCCGTTCTCTTTCTTGATCTCGAGTTCCACCCCATCGACCTGATTGAGCTTGTCGCCAGCCGCCTTGCCGGCCGCGGCGCCCGCGATGGCGCCACCGGCGGCGGCGATGTCGCTGCCCCGGCCGCCACCTATGGTGCTGCCCAGCAGGCCGCCGACCACGGCGCCACCTATGGTGCCGAGTACCGAGCTCTCATCGGCCTGGATCTTGACCGGGCGGGTGGACTGTATGGTGCCGTAGCTGACGGTCTGGACCTGCTTGGCGCGATCCTTGGTGTAGACGTCACCGGAGTAAACGTCGCTGTTGGCACAACCCGTGAGGGCGGTGGTCGCGGCCAGCAGGGTGACGATGGCGATACGTTTGAACATGATGAGCCTCCTGGGCGAGCATCGGGTTGATCTCTTCGTTGAGCTTAACTTTACGCCAAGCTGATCGCGCATGAAACTGGCAAAATGTAACCATTTATGTGCCAGGGGCCCGCTGCCACGCTATCTCCTCATGACAGAGGCTTCTCCAGCAGCAGACGATCCTCCCCCGGGCCGAAATAGCCGGGCTCCTCTGCCAGCTGCTGGTAGCCGAGACGAAAGTAGAGACGCTGGGCCGGGTTGGCCGGATCCACCGTCAGCCTGACTCCTGTCGCTGCCAGTGCCGCCAGCCCCTGTTCGACTCGCACCATCATCCGTTCGGCGAGCCCGAAGCCACGAGCTTCCGGCAGCACGGCCAGAGAGAGCAACCAGCCCTGCGACCGATCCTGTCCAAGCCCGCCCAGGGCATAACCCAGCAGCTTGCCATCCCGCTCGGCCACGATCAGCAGATCCGGCCACAAGTCCATGGCCTGGCGAAAGAAGAAGGGAGGGTAGACATCTTCTCCAAAGACCTCGACGTCGAGCCGCCCGATGGCGTGCATGTCGGTGTGGCGGGCCACTCTCAATAGGGGGGGCTGGTGCATCCTGACTCCTTGGGACTTGCTGCCGGGCGGCAGTCAAAAAAGAGCCACAGGGTAGTGAGCCAGCCGGTGCGATGCAAGGGGCAGGGGATTTACGGTGGCAGTGGCCTGCCATGGGGACGCCTGGGGGCCTTGCGGCGGCTGTCCAGCAGGTGGCGCAGGGCGAGCCAGGGGTGATGCCACAGCATGCGCGGGCCGCTCCATTTCATGATCTGCTGGATCTGCTTGCGCATGGCGGGGGCATAACAGTGGATATCGCACTTGGCGCAGGTGGGTTTGTGGCCCTGACCATAACGGCAGCGACGCAGCCGCTGGTGGGCGAATTCCCGCAGCTGGCGGCAATGCCGGCAGTCGGGATCCTGATGATGGTGGTTGCAGTAAAGGCGGATCATGGCGCTGACCGTCAACTGCTCCCGTCTGAGCCTGGGGTGATCGGGTGCCTGGCTGGCACGGGCACTGCGACGAGTGCCTGGCTGTTCGGAGTTCATGGCGCCATTGTCCTGACCAGGGCGGCCGGGGTCTTGATACAGGTCAAGGCGGGAATGAAAAACAGGGCCCTTGGGCCCTGTGTCATCACTGTATCTCGATTGCCCCGATCAGATGAGGCTGGTCGCCTGCTCCAGCCAGGCGAGATCTTCACCTTCCAGCAGCGGGCTCAGGCGGCGGAAGACTTCCACGTGGTAGTCGTTGATCCAGCGGAACTCATCCTGGCTCAGCAGACTGCGATCGATGAGGCGGATATCGAACGGCACATAGGTCAGTCGCTCGAAGCCCAGCATCGGCAGCTCGCCGCGCGCCTCCAGCTCGGTCACCACCACCAGGTTCTCGCAGCGGATGCCGAAGGCGTTCTCGCGGTAGTAGCCCGGTTCGTTGGAGAGCACCATGCCCGGTTGCAGCGCCACCAGGCTGCCCTTGGGCGCAATGCGCTGGGGACCCTCGTGCACACTCAGGAAGTGGCCGACCCCGTGACCGGTACCGTGGTCATAGTTGTAACCGGCTTGCCACAGGGGCATGCGGGCCAGCACGTCGAGCTGGATGCCGGCGGTGCCGCGAGGGAAGCGGGCCTGATCCAGGGCAATGTGGCCTTGCAGCACCCGGGTGAACATGGCCTTGTGCTCCTCGGTCACCTCGCCCACCCGCAGGGTGCGGGTGATGTCGGTGGTACCGTCCAGATACTGGGCGCCGGAGTCTACCAGATAGATGCTGTCCTGGCCGAAGGGGCGCGGCACACCGTTGGTGTGGCGGTAATGGCACATGGCAGCGTTGGGGCCCAGGGCCGAGATGGTGTCGAAGCTCGGCTCCACATAGTGATCCTGCTCCTTGCGGAAGGACTCCAGCTGATCCGCCAGGGCACCTTCATCGACGCCCTCGAACTCACCGCTGGAGACCAGACGGTCCAGCCAGGCGAGGAAGCGAGTGACGGCAACCCCATCGCGCAGGTGGGCGGCGCGCATGCCGGCCAGCTCCACGGCATTCTTGCAGGCCTTGGGCAGCATGGTGGGATCCTGACCGGCCACCAGGATGGCACCGGCTTCTTCCATCACGAGTTGGGTCCAGGCGTTGGCGGTATTCGGGTCGGCCAGCACCTTCTGTTGATCTTCCCCGATGCGCTGCAGCACGTCACCCAGCTTGTCGATGGGGTAGACGGAGACATCCTGCCCCACGTGCTGGCTGAAGGCGATGCAGTCGATCTTGTCGGTATCGACGAAGAAATCCATGGTGGCGTTGGCATAGAGTACCGCGAAGCCCAGTACCACGGGCAGACGCTCCACGTCGCGGCCACGCAGGTTGAGCAGCCAGTTGATGGGCTCGGCCTGAGTCAGCAGCACGGCATCCAGTCCGCGCTTGCGCAGATCCATCGCCAGCTGTTCGCGTTTGGACTGGCTCGACTGGCCCGCCAGCGCCTCGCTGTAGAGGATGACCGGGCTCTTGGCGGGCACTGGACGATCGATCCAGAGCGGGTCGATGGGATTCTCGTCCACCCGTACCAGTTCGATGCCACGATCCGCCAGCACCGCCTTGGCGCTCTGGTACCAGGCCAGGCTGTGCAGACGGGCGTCGAAGCCGACCCGGGCGCCAGCCGGCAGTTGCTCCGCCAGCCACTGTACGTGGGGATCCTCATTCAGATGGAGGAATTCAAACAGTTCGGCGGGTGCCTGCATGCGGGCCTGCACAGTGTAACGACCGTCGATGAACAGGGCCGCCCGCTGCGCCAGGATGATGGCGAGGCCGGCGGAGCCGTTGAAACCCGTGATCCAGTCCAGCCGCTCGGCATGGGCGGGGATGTACTCCCCCAGGTGCTCGTCATCGTGAGGGACGATGAAGGCGTCCAGTTCCTGGGTGGCCAGGGTGGTCCTGAGCTGGGCGACGCGGGTTTCAATAATCTCGAAATGATTCATGTCGTTACTGCCAGATTGTGGTGATGTGAGTGTTCACTGGGATTGACTGCTCGCCAGGATCTGTTTGATCGACTGGCCAGCCGCCTCGATATGTTGCCTGAGCAGGACGACCGCCTCGTGCTTGCGGCGTTCGCGACACAGCGCCAGCAACTGGGCGTGCTCGCGCTCGGCCTTGTCCACGCCCCCCTGGGCAAACAGCAGCTCGAAGCGCACGTAGCGATCGCAGCTCAGGTTTATCTGGGCGATGAGCTCCAGCGCCTGGGGACGATTGGCGGCCTGATAGAGGGTGGCGTGAAAACTGTGGTTCAACTCGGCCCAGTGCTCGACCTGGGTACCGGACTCCAGCGCCAGATCGAACTGGGCCAGGATGGCTTGCGCCTTGGCGAAGGTCTCCTCCGTCATCATGTCGACGGCGTGGAACAGGGTATCGGCTTCCAGCAGGGCTCGCAAATAAAAGAGCTCGTCGATGGCCGAGGCGTCCAGCATGGTCACCACGGCGCCGCGATGGGCCTCGAACTTCACCAACCCCTGGGCTTCCAGCTGCATCAGGGCTTCTCGCACCGGGATCCGGCTCACCGCCAGCTCCCTGGCGATGGCGTCCTGGCGCAGGGGGGCGCCGGCGGGGAACTCGCCGCGCAGGATCCGGCCGCGCAGGTTCTCCATCACCATCTGGGTGCGGGTCTTGTAGGGTGGGCTCATGCTGGGGTCACGGGGCAGGTTGCAAAATTGTATATTGTATAAAGTTTGGCTGAATCTAACGCGCTACCGTCCCGCTGGCAAGGCTTCGCGGGAGTCAAACGCTGCGGTTTGGCCAAAAAAATACCGGCCAGCTGGGCTGACCGGTATGCAATCCTGGAAAGTGGCTGGTCGTTACAGCTGCGGACCCGCCGCCACCAGACGCTTGCCTTCGTCGTTGTCGGTGAAACGTTCGAAGTTCTTGATGAAGCGCCCCGCCAGATCCACCGCCTTGGTATCCCAGTCGGCCTTATTCGCGTAGGTGTCGCGCGGGTCGAGGATCTCGGTGTTCACCCCCGGCAGTGCGGTCGGCACGGCCAGGTTGAAGATAGGCAGCACCTTGGTCTGCGCCTGCTCGATGGAGCCGTCAAGGATGGCGTCGATGATGGCGCGGGTGTCCTTGATGGAGATGCGCTTGCCGGTGCCGTTCCAGCCGGTGTTGACCAGATAGGCCTCGGCCCCTGCCGCTTCCATCCGCTTCACCAGCTCCTGACCGTACTTGGTCGGGTGCAGGCTGAGGAAGGCCGCGCCGAAACAAGAGGAGAAGGTCGGTGTCGGTTCGGTGATGCCACGCTCGGTGCCCGCCAGCTTGGCAGTGAAGCCGGACAGGAAGTGGTACTTGGTCTGCTCCTTGGTCAGCTTGGCGACCGGGGGCAGTACCCCGAAGGCATCGGCAGTCAGGAAGATCACCTTGGTGGCGTGACCCGCCTTGGAGACCGGCTTGACGATGTTCTCGATGTGATAGATGGGGTAGGAGACCCGGGTGTTCTCGGTGCGGGAGCCGTCGTCGAAGTCGATGGTACCGTCGGCAGCCACGGTGACGTTCTCCAGCAGCGCATCGCGACGGATGGCGTGGTAGATGTCCGGCTCAGCCTCCTCGGAGAGCTTGATGGTCTTGGCGTAGCAGCCCCCCTCGAAGTTGAACACGCCGTTGTCGTCCCAGCCGTGCTCGTCATCGCCGATCAGCTGGCGCTTGGGATCGGTGGAGAGGGTGGTCTTGCCAGTGCCGGAGAGGCCGAAGAAGATGGCCACGTCGCCGTCCTGACCCACGTTGGCGGAGCAGTGCATGGAGGCGATGCCGCGCAGGGGCAGGAAGTAGTTCATCATGGAGAACATGCCCTTCTTCATCTCGCCACCGTACCAGGTGCCGCCGATGAGCTGCATCTTCTCGGTCATGTTGAAGGCGACGAAGTTCTCGGAGTTGAGGCCCTGTTCTTTCCAATCCGGGTTGGTGCACTTGGCACCGTTCATCACCACGAAGTCCGGCTTGAAGGTCTTGAGTTCTTCCTCGCTCGGGCGAATGAACATGTTCTTCACGAAGTGTGCCTGCCAGGCCACCTCGGTGATGATGCGCACCGCCAGACGGGTGTCCGGGTTGGCGCCGCAATAACCGTCCACCACGAACAGGCGCTTGCCGGAGAGCTGCTGGGTCACCAGGGATTTCAGATGTGACCACACTTCCGGGGTAATGGCCTTGTTATCGTTCTTGCCCTGGTCAGACCACCACACAGTATTCTGGGTAGTGCCGTCTTTGACGATATATTTATCTTTCGGGGAACGACCGGTGAAGATGCCGGTATTGACGTTGACGGCGCCCAGCTCGGTGACGACGCCACGTTCGAATCCTTCTAGGTCTGGGCGGGTCTCTTCGGCGAAGAGCTGCTCATAAGAGGGGTTGCGAACGATTTCTTGGCTGTTTTTGATACCGTACTGGTCCAGTTTCAGTTGTTGGGCCAGGGTGGGTTCTGCCACGATAGTCATTATATTCTCCTGGGTTCAGAGGTTTGTAGGGTTCTATCTGACGATCATGCTACCACCTAGGTGGTAGAGTTTAGCGATCGCCATCAAACTTTATAAAATAGGGTATTTTTTTGTTATTTAAGTTAAAGGCGGGTTTTGCCCGCCTTCATTTAGTGTAACTTGTTTGCATCATTACCGGGAGCCCTGCTGAACAGGGTTTCGACGTCGATCCCATCGAATGGGTACTCGGCGCCGCAATAGTCACAGTGCATGTCGATCTTGCCGAGATCCTGCACCATGGCCATCGCCTCCTCTTTACCGATCTGCAGCAAGGCCCCTTCACAACGGGCACGGGAGCAGGTGCAGCGGAACTCGATGGCCTGGGGATCGAACACCCGTACCTTGTCCTGGTGATAGAGGCGATAGAGGATCTCCTCGGCCTCCAGACCAAACAGCTCTTCATCCTTGATGGTGCTGGTGAGCTGTTCCAGATGCTCGAAATCGGCGCTGTGATCCTCGCTCTGGGCCGGCAGTTCCTGCAGCAGGATCCCGGCGGCGCGGGGCTGGCCTTCGTGATGGCCGGTGCGGATCCAGAGCCGGGTGGCGAGCTGCTCGGATTGGGCGAAGTACTGCTCGAGGCAGTCTGCCAGGGTATCGGCTTCGAGGGCGATGATGCCCTGATAGCGCTCACCCTGATCCGGGGTGATGGTGATCACCAGCTGGCCGTTGCCGATCAGGCTCTGCAGCTTGCCATCCTCCGGCAACTTCCCTTCATAACGGGCCACACCGCGCAGTTGCTGGTTGTGATCGCCGTTGATCACCGCCAGGCGCACCGGGCCGTCCCCTTGCAGCTGCACCGTGATGGAGCCTTCAAACTTGAGGGTGGCGGTCAGCAGGCTGGTGGCGACCAGCAGTTCACCCAACAGCGTTTGCACCTGCACCGGATAGCTCTGGGCTTCCACGATGTGGCGGTAGGTGCTGTCCAGCTGGACCAGCTCCCCGCGGACTTCGTACTCTTCGAACAGATAGCGATACAGGAGATCTTGGTTACTCATCATGCATTCCTGGGTTTTCTTGGGGATATGAACAAAAACATTGTTAAACAGCCGGTTAGGAACTAATTCCTCCGCCTGTCGTCATAAAAGGGCCACAAGGGCTGATTAGTATTGTTTGACCTTGATAAGCTGGCGTCGTTCCTGTTTGTCGGGACGGCGCTCCGGGCTTGGGGCAAACTGGCTGTTGAAACGCCGGGCCTCGCTGTTGTCGGCGCGTCGTTTCAGGCTTTCGGCGGTCTCTTCGTAGAGCAGCTGGGCCAGCGGAGCAGATTTGCGCTGCTCGCTCACCTCTAGCACTCGCACCTCCCGCTCGTCCTGGCCCTGCCAGAAGCGGATGAGGGCGCCGACCTCGACCTGCTTGCCCGGTTTGCTGCGCTGGCCGTTGTAGTGCACCTTGCCGCCGTCTATCTGGTCCCGCGCCAGACTGCGGGTCTTGTAGAAGCGCGCAGCCCACAGCCACTTGTCGAGGCGAACCTGAGTGCCGGTTTGTACTGGGTTCGACATGAATCGGCTCCGGATGGCTAAAAGGGTGCCTGATTATACCAGAGGGGAGCCCCGGGGTAGAAACAGGGGACGCCTTGGTGTGACGGGATCTGTATTTTCACCGCTTCACCTCATCCGGTCGGTTGTCTCTGGGTCCATTGCCGTACACAATAGCCAACCGATTTGGATGTCAGAACATTTTGATAAACATGACGCTACCGCCTAGGGATGACTTGTTGAACTCCCTGCTGGCCCGTTGCAAGACGGTGCCACTCGCTCGTTTGAGCCAGCCTCTGTTCTGGCTGCTGCTGCTATTGCTGGCCCAACAGTGTGCCGGCCTCACCTGGCGTCTGTTCGGCCTGACTCAACCAATTAACTCCCAGCCCTGGCAACCCTCGGTCACCGCGAGCCAGGGTGCAGGGTCGGCTCGTCTCGATATCAGCGGGGTCAGCCGCCTTTCCCTGTTTGGCAAGGCGCCCCCGGCCAATGCTGGCCAAGTGGCCCAGACGGTCGCGGCCGATGCCCCCAAGACCCAGCTCAATGCCCAGCTCAACGGCGTACTGGCGAGTTCTGATCCCGCCAAGTCCATCGCCATCATCGCCCATAACGGGTTGCAGAATTCTTACGGCATCGGTGATTACATCGATGGCACCCAGGCCAGGATCCGTCAGGTCTTTGCGGATCGGGTCATCATCGCCCGGGATGGCCGTGACGAGACCCTGATGCTGGACGGAGAGGAGTACGGCAAACCCTTGCCCAAGGCGAGCCAGCCCCAGAGCAAGCTCTCCACGGTACGCAGCGAACTGATGAGCAACCCCGGCAAGATCACCGATTACCTCAATATTTCCCCGGTACGGGTGGATGGCCGCATGGTCGGCTATCGCCTCAATCCGGGCAGCAATCCGGAAATGTTCAACCAACTCGGGCTGGTCGCCAACGATCTGGCGGTCAGCATCAATGGCCTGGATCTGCGGGACAACGCACAGGCCATGCAGGCTATGCAGCAAGTGGCGGGCGCCACTGAAATGACCGTCACCGTCGAGCGGCAAGGACAGCTCTACGACGTGTATGTCGGCTTGTCAGAATAATGATTGGAGTAGCACCAAGAATGAGAAATAAAGGGAAAGGCTGGCGTCTGGCCACGGTCGCGGCAGCCTTGATGATGGCAGGCTCTGCCTGGGCCACCGAATATTCCGCCAGCTTCAAGAATGCCGACATCGAAGAGTTCATCAACACGGTCGGCAAGAACCTGAACAAGACCATCATCATCGAGCCCTCGGTGCGCGGCAAGATCAACGTCCGCAGTTACGACCTGCTCAACGAAGAGCAGTATTACCAGTTCTTCCTGAGCGTGCTCGACGTCTATGGCTTCGCCGTGGTGCCCATGAACAACGGGGTGCTCAAGGTCGTGCGCTCCAAGGATGCCAAGACCTCCGCCATTCCGGTGGTGGACGATAGCAACCCCGGTATTGGGGACGAGATGGTGACCCGGGTGGTGCCGGTGCGCAACGTCTCGGTGCGCGAACTGGCACCGCTGCTGCGTCAGCTCAACGACAATGCCGGTGGCGGCAACGTGGTGCACTACGAGCCCTCCAACGTGCTGCTCATCACCGGCCGCGCCGCCGTGGTCAACCGCCTGGTGGAGGTGGTGCGCCGGGTGGACAAGGCCGGTGACCAGGACATGGACGTCATCAAGCTGAAATATGCTTCCGCCGGCGAGATGGTGCGGCTGGTGACCAACCTCAACAAGGATGGCAACAACCAGGGTGGCAATGCCCCCCTGCTGCTCTCCCCCAAGGTGGTGGCGGATGAGCGGACCAACTCCGTGGTGATCAGCGGTGAGCCCAAGGCCCGCGCCCGCATCATCCAGATGGTGCGTCAGCTCGATCGGGATCTGCAGAGCCAGGGCAATACCCGGGTCTTCTACCTGAAGTACGGCAAGGCCAAGGATCTGGTGGACGTGCTCAAGGGAGTCAGCTCCAGCATAGAGTCGGACAAGAAGGGGGGCGGAGCGGCGACGACCGGCGGCGGTGCCAGCATCGGTGGCGGCCAGCTTGCCATCTCGGCGGACGAGACCACCAATGCCCTGGTGATCACCGCCCAGCCGGACGTCATGGCCGAGCTGGAGCAGGTCATCGCCAAGCTCGATATCCGCCGCGCCCAGGTGCTGGTGGAGGCGATCATCGTCGAAGTCTCCGACGGTGACGGCATGAACCTCGGCGTGCAGTGGGCCAATACCAACGGCGGTGGCACCCAGTTCACCGATACTGGCCTGCCCATCGGTTCCCTCGCCATCGCAGCCAAGGATTACGACGACAACGGCAACACCGACGGTCTCGCGTCGCTTGCCAGCAACTTCAGTGGCATGGCGGCCGGTTTCTACAAGGGAGACTGGGCCATGCTGGTGACGGCCCTCTCCACCAACAGCAAGAATGACATTCTCTCGACTCCGAGCATCGTCACCATGGACAACAAGGAAGCCTCCTTCAACGTCGGCCAGGAAGTGCCGGTGCAGAGCGGCTCCCAGAGTTCCACCACCAGCGATCAGGTGTTCAACACCATAGAACGCAAGACGGTGGGCACCAAGCTGGTGGTGACGCCCCAGATCAACGAAGGGGACTCGGTACTGCTCAACATCGAGCAGGAAGTCTCCAGCGTCGCCCAGAAGCAGGCGACCGGTACCGCGAACCTGGGCCCCACCTTCGATACCCGTACCGTCAAGAATGCCGTGCTGGTGAAAAGCGGCGAAACCGTGGTGCTGGGGGGCTTGATGGATGAGCAGACCCAGGAGCAGATCTCCAAGGTGCCGCTGCTCGGGGACATCCCCGTGCTGGGCTACCTGTTCCGCTCCTCCAAGACCTCGACTTCCAAGCGCAACCTCATGGTCTTCATCCGCCCGACCATCTTGCGCGATGCCAACGTCTACTCCGGCGTCTCCAGCAACAAGTACACCCTGTTCAGGGCCGAGCAGCTGAACCGCGCCGCCGATGAAGGCTATGCCACCTCGCCGGCCCGCCAGGTGCTGCCTGCCTACGGCCAGGATGTGATGATGTCCCCCGAGGTACAGCAGCAGATCGAGCGGATGAAGGCGCAGCAGCAGGCGACCGCCACCGGCGTCAGAACCCAGGTGCAGCAGCCCCAGAGCCAACCCTTCGTGCAGAGCAAGCCCTGATGGCTTATCAACTGGACAACAGCGAACTGCCGGCTGAACTGCCGGAGTTGCCGTTCGCCTTCGCCCGCAACTTCGGGGCCATCCTGACCGAGCGTCAGGGGGAACCCCTGCTGCTCTGCCGTCAGGGGATCAGCCCCCAGACCCTGCTGGAGGTGCGGCGGGTGGCCGGCTGCGGTTTTGCCGTCGAGCTGCTTGGCAACGACGAATTCGAAACCCTGCTGATGGCCCACTATCAGCGCGACTCTTCCGAGGCTCGCCAGCTGATGGAGGATCTCGGCAACGAGATGGACTTCTTCGCCCTGGCCGAGGAGCTGCCCCAGAGTGAAGACTTGCTGGATGCGGATGACGACGCCCCCATCATCCGCCTCATCAACGCCATGTTGAGCGAGGCGATCAAGGAAGAGGCGTCCGACATCCATATCGAGACCTTCGAGCGGGCCCTGGTCATTCGTTTTCGTATCGATGGCGTGTTGCGGGAGATACTGCGCCCCCATCGCAAGCTCGCATCGCTCTTGGTGTCGCGCATCAAGGTCATGTCCCGCATGGACATCGCCGAGAAGCGGGTGCCTCAGGATGGCCGCATCTCCCTGCGCATCGGCGGCCGGGCCGTCGACGTGCGGGTCTCCACCATGCCGTCCAGCTACGGCGAGCGGGTGGTATTGCGACTGCTGGACAAGAACAACGTGCGCCTCGAGCTCAAGCAGCTCGGCATGACGTTGGCCAATCGCAACGTCATCAGCGAGCTGATCCGCAAACCCCACGGCATCATCCTGGTGACCGGGCCGACCGGCTCGGGCAAGTCCACCACCCTCTATGCGGCGCTCTCGGAGATCAACTCCCGGGATCGCAACATCCTGACCGTCGAAGATCCCATTGAATACGATCTAGAAGGGGTGGGGCAGACCCAGGTCAACAGCAAGGTGGACATGACCTTCGCCCGCGGCCTGCGCGCCATTTTGCGTCAGGATCCGGACGTGGTGATGGTGGGGGAAATTCGTGACCTAGAGACCGCCCAGATCGCGGTGCAGGCCTCCCTCACCGGTCACCTGGTGATGTCGACCCTGCACACCAACACCGCCATCGGCGCCATCACCCGGATGCGGGACATGGGCATAGAGCCCTTCCTGCTCTCCTCCTCTCTGCTGGCGGTATTGGCCCAGCGGCTGGTGCGCACCCTCTGCCCGGATTGCCGTGCCCCCCATCCCATCAGCGAGCAGGAACGGCTTGCCATGGGCATGCCACTGCCGCCAGATCAGCAGATCTGGCGCCCGGTGGGATGCGAGCAGTGCAACCACACCGGCTATCGCGGCCGGACCGGGATCCATGAACTGGTGGTGATCGACGACGCCGTGCGCGAGGCCATCCACGGCGCCAGCGGCGAGCTCGCCATCGAGCGGCTGATCCGGGGTCATACCCCCAGCATCCGCCGGGACGGTATCGACAAGGTGCTGCTGGGGCAGACCAGCCTCGAAGAAGTGCTGCGCGTGACCCGGGAAGACTGAGATGGCAGCGTTCGAATACAAGGCTCTCGACAGCAAGGGACGCAACAAGAACGGTGTGCTGGAAGGCGACTCCGCCCGTCAGGTGCGCCAGCTGCTACGCGAACAGGGTCTGACCCCGCTCGAGGTGAACGAAACCACCGAGAAGGCGAAGCGGGAGGCCAATCGCTTCGTGCTGTTTCGCCGCGGGGCCTCCACCTCCGAGCTGGCCCTCATCACCCGCCAGCTGGCGACCCTGGTGGGGGCCGGTCTCACCATCGAGGAAGCCCTCAAGGCGGTGGCCGAGCAGTGCGAGAAGGCCCACCTGCGCAGCTTGGTGGCGACGGTGCGCAGCAAGGTGGTGGAGGGTTACTCCCTTGCCGACTCCCTCGGCGCCTTCCCCCATGTGTTTGACCAGCTGTTCCGCTCCATGGTGGCGGCCGGCGAGAAGTCCGGTCACCTGGAGAAGGTGCTGAACCGGCTTGCTGATTACACCGAGCAGCGCCAGCACATGCGCACCAAGCTGCTGCAGGCGATGATCTATCCCATCGTCCTCACGTTGGTGGCGGTGGGGGTCATCTCCATACTGCTCACCGCCGTGGTGCCCAAGGTGGTGGCCCAGTTCGAGCACATGGGTCAACAACTGCCCGGCACCACCCGTTTTCTCATCGGTACCAGCGAGTTGCTGCAGCACTACGGGCTCTGGTTCCTGCTGCTGTTGTTCATCGGCGGTCTGATCTGGCGCTGGTGGTTGGGGGATGCGACCCGTCGTCGCCACTGGCACGCCGTGCTGCTGCGTCTGCCGGTCATCGGCCGGGTCAGCCGCGGCCTCAACACCGCCCGTTTCGCCCGCACCTTGAGCATCCTCAATGCCAGCGCCGTGCCTCTGCTGGAGGGGATGAAGATCGCCGGTGAAGTGCTCTCCAACGACTTTGCCCGCCACCGTATCGGCGAGGCCACCGAACGGGTGCGAGAGGGGACCAGCCTGCGCAAGGCGCTGGATGAAACCAAGATTTTTCCGCCCATGATGCTGCACATGATCGCCTCGGGCGAGCAGAGCGGTGAGCTCGACAGCATGCTGGAGCGGGCGGCGGACAACCAGGACCGGGAGTTCGAAACCCAGGTGAATATCGCACTCGGGGTGTTCGAGCCCATGCTGGTGGTCTCCATGGCCGGGGTGGTGCTGTTTATCGTGATGTCGATCCTGCAGCCGATCCTCGAACTCAACAACATGGTGAATCTCTGATGCCGGCGTGACCCGCCGGTTTGAATGCCACAACAAGGTTAATCATCGATGGCGCTGGCCATCTTATTCGTTAGGGAGTCATAGCAATGCACAGTCGTCGTCAACGGGGTTTCACCCTGCTGGAAGTCATGGTGGTCATCGTGATCCTGGGGATCCTGGCCAGCCTGGTGGTGCCTAACCTGATGGGCAACAAGGAGAAGGCGGATCAGCAGAAGGCGGTGTCCGATATCGTCGCGCTGGAGAATGCTCTGGACATGTACAAGCTGGACAACAACCGCTACCCCACCACCGAGCAGGGGCTGGATGCCCTGGTCAACAAGCCGACCGCTTCCCCGGAGCCGCGCAGCTACCGGGAAGGGGGCTACATCAAGCGCCTGCCGCAGGATCCCTGGGGCAACCAGTACCAGCTGCTGAGTCCGGGCCAATTTGGCAAGATCGACATCTTCAGCATGGGGCTGGATGGGGAAGCCGGTACCGATGACGACATCGGCAACTGGAACCTGAAGGACTTCCAATAAGTGTTTGAAGGCGCCCTGATGCCTGTCGGGCCTGCCGCCATCGGGCAGGCCTTGTCTCGTTCATCCGCCATGGCCCGACCATGGAGGTAGTGCTCGTGACATGCCGTCATCAGTCAGGAGTCTCTGTGCCGGATTGCCGCCATCTTGATGGGGGACAGCTGGTGAGGCGCCGTCACCAATCGGGGTTCACCCTGCTGGAAGTCTTGCTGGTCGCCATGTTGATGGGGCTTGTCGCCACCGCTGTCACCCTCAGCATGGGGGGCGCCCGCGGAGACAGGGAGCTGGACAAGCAGGCCCGCCGCTTCATGGCGACCCTGCAGCAGGCACAGGAGTATTCGGTGATGGATGGCCGGTTGCTGGGACTGCGGACCGAGGCCAACGGCTGGCAGTTCATGTCCCGTAACCCGAAGGATCGCAAGTGGCAGGCGCTGGAGGGCGACAAGATCCTGGGGCCGGTACAACTGCCCGAGGAGATGGTCCTGACCATTGAACTGGAGGGATTCAGCTGGCGTACCGACACCGATGACAAGACGGAGCAGAATCGCGACGAGCGGGAGCGCACGCCCCAGATCCTCATCTTCCCGGGGGGAGAACTCACCCCCTTCGTGCTGACCCTGAGCCAGCAGGTGGATGACGAGAAATATCTGCGCACCGTCAAGGGGGACGAGTTCGGTCGTCTCTCCCTGCAAGAAGACGAAGAGGAAGAGGAGTGAGGCGCCAGGCTCCCAGGGTGCGCGGCATGACGTTGCTGGAGGTCATGGTGGCGCTGGCGGTATTTGCCATCGCCGGCCTCGCCGTGATGAAGACCGCCAGCGAGCATCTCTCCGGTCTCAACTATCTGGAAGAGAAGACCCTGGCGACCTGGGTGGTAGAGAACCAGCTGGTGCAGCAGAAGCTCGAAGCCAAGTGGCCCGGCGACAGCTGGGTGGAAGGGGACGAGGAGATGGCGGGTCAGACCTGGTACTGGCGCTATCGCGGCGTCGCCACCAGCGATGCCAACTTCAAGGCGCTGGACATGGAGGTGCGCACCGCGCCCAAGGCCGAGAGCCCGGTGGCCACGATCAGGACCTATATCAGCCGATGAGCGGGACTCAACGAATCCAGAGGAGCCCGAGCCAGGGTCGGCGAAGGGCGCTCCCCGTGACCCACTCCCGCCACGGCGGTGTTACCCGGCGGGAGGCGTCGACGGTGCCATCGGCCAGAGGGCGCCGCGCGGTTTTGAGGGCGCGCGGCTTCACCTTGCTGGAGATGCTGGTGGCCATCGCCATCTTCGCCACGCTGAGCCTTGGCGCCTATCAGGTGTTGCAGGGGGTGCTCACCAGCGACGAGGTGGCGAAGAAGAAAGAGACCCGGCTTGCGGAGCTGCAGCTGGCCTTCAGCCTGCTGGAGCGGGACGTCAGCCAGATGGTGCCCCGCAGCGGGCGCATCGACGGGGAAAACAACAAGGTGCTGCTGGCGGCGTCCCGCTTCGGTCAGCAGAGCGATGACTGGGGCATGGCCTTCATCCGCGGCGGCTGGCTCAATCCGGATGGCATACTGCCACGCTCCGGTTTGCAACGGGTGGGCTGGCGTCTCAAGGATCAGACCCTGGAGCGGCTGAGCTACCTCTACCCGGATCCCGTGATAGGCACCGAGCCGCGCATCCAGCCCGTGCTCAAGGGGGTGACGGCGCTGCGCCTCTATTTCTACGACAAGGGGATGTGGAAGGAGGAGTGGACCCAGCGAGACCTGCTGCCCCATGGGCTGGCGGTGGAGCTGGATCTGGAGGATTACGGCACCATTCGCAGACAGTTCCTCATCGGAGCCGGTGGTCAGAGGGCTGAGAATGGCAACTAAGCGTCGCGCTTCGCCCACTCGCCAGGGGGGCATGGCCCTGCTGGTGGTGCTGCTTATCCTGTCGGTGATGGTGATCATCGCCAGCAACATGAGCGGCCGCTTGCAGCTGGAATTGCGCCGCACCAGCAACCTCACCATCGGCAAGCAGGCCTGGTGGTACGCCATGTCGGCGGAGGCCCTGGTGATCAAGGTGCTCAACCAGGACTTCAAGGACGATCCCGATGTGGTGAACCTGGGACAGAACTGGGCGCGTGAGGACGGGGTCTTCCCGGTGGATGATGGCACCCTGGCCGGCCGGGTGCGGGATCTGCAGTCCTGCTTCAACCTCAACAGCCTGAGTGTGGCGAAGAAAGAGGGTGAAGACGGGGACAACCTGGAGTCTCAGCCCTATGCGGTGAAGGCGTTCCGCGCCCTGCTGGAGGCGCTGGAGGTCGAGGAATATGAGGCGGTGCAGCTGACCGATGCCATCCGGGACTGGACCGACAAGGATACCCAGCTGGTGTCGAGCTACGGGGCCGAAGATGCCTACTACGAGGGGCTCCAGCCCCCTTATCTGGTGGCCAACCAGTGGATGCTGGGCACGGATGAGTTGCGGGCGGTGCGGGGCATGACGGGGGCGCTCTATGCAAGGCTGGCCCCCTATGTCTGCACCCTGCCCAACGACAAGCTGGTGGTGAACATCAACACCATCAAGCCCGAGCGGGCGGCCCTGCTGGTGGGCCTCTATCAGGGCAAGATTGGGCTGGACGATGCCAAGCAGGTGTTGACCAGCCGACCCAAGAAGGGCTGGAAAGAGAAGAAGGCCATGACGGATCAGTTGCCGGTGCAGCCGGGTGCCGTCAGCGGTCTCGACGCTGCCCTGGACATCAAGAGCAGCTACTTCGAAGCCAGCCTGCTGGCCGAGGTGGGGGACGCGCGGGCCCGGCTCAAGACGGTGTTCCAGCGCGGCAAGGACAACAAGCTGGTCATGTTGCGACGTCTGAGCGACGGCGCAGAATAACCGGGACGGGCGACCACTGGCGTCGTCCGTCCCGACCCCGTATCGATACCGCAGCCCAGGCTGCGTTCCCGCCCATCGACGATGATGGCGGGCATGGCAGGAGAACGATTAGTGAGCGAGAGTCTGGTCATCCGTCTGGGGACCAATGCGCAGCAGCCGGTACACTGGCTGGTGTGGTCGACACAGGAGCAGGAGATCATTGCCTCCGGCACCCTGGCCTCGGCCCATGCCCTCGGCGAGTTGCAGGAGCGTGCCGGTGGCCGCCCCGTGGTGACCCTGGTGCCCGGCAGCGATCTCATCTTCCGGCGGGTCAGCCTGCCGGGCAAATACAACCGCCAGAGTGCGGCGGCGCTGCCCTATCTGCTGGAGGAACAGATTGCCTCCGATGTGGACGCCCTGCACCTGGTGGTGCTCGGCCATCAGGGCAACGAGGTGGATCTGATGGCGGTGGACAAGGCCAAGATGCAGGCCTGGCTCGGCTGGCTGCAGCAGGCAGGGCTCAAGACCCTGCAACTGCTGCCGGATGTGCTGACCCTGCCGCTGGCCACCGAGGGCTGGTCCGCCCTGCAACTGGGGGAGGAGTGGCTGCTGCGCCAGGGGTCTCGTCAGGGCATAGTGGCGGAGGAGCCCCTGTTGGCCATGTTGCTGGCCACCCAGGCTGAGCCCGTGACCATCCACAGCCACACGCCGCCACCGGCCATGGCCGGTGCCAACTGGCTGCCGGCGGATCCCGAACTGCCCATGCTGCTGCTGGCCAAGGGGGCCCTTGGCTGCCAGGCGAACCTGCTGCAGGGGAAGTACCGTCCCCAGACCGAATACGCCCGTCACTGGTTGCAGTGGCGCAAGGTGGCCGTGGTGGCCGGTTTGCTGCTGCTGGTGGCCCTGACCCAACGTGGCGTACACCTGTATCAGCTGGCGGAGCAGGACAAGGCGCTCAAGGCCGAGATCCGGCAGGTCTATACCCGTATCTTCCCGGGGGAGAGCCGGATCGTCAATGTGCGCAGCCAGATGACCCAGCACCTCAAGCTGCTGGGAGAGGCACCCCAGGACGGGGTCCTGCTGCTGTTGACCGAGCTGGCCCCGGTGTTTGCCGAGGTGCCGGGTCTCAAGCCCGAAGTCATGCGTTTCGATGCGGCCAGGGGCGAGCTCAGGCTGCAGGTCACCGCACCCGGCTTCACCGAGATAGAGCGTTTTCGCGAGCTGGCGGGCAAGCGCTTCGAGGTGCAGCAGGGAGAGGTGCGCAGCACCGAAGGCAAGGTCGAAGGGGCACTGGTGCTCAAGGGTAAATCATCATGATGGACAAACTGCAAGGCTGGTGGCGTGGCATCAGCACCCGTGAACAGCGACTGGTGGCGGTGGGGGGCGGCATCTTGCTGATCGGGCTCTGCTACTGGGTCATCTGGCAACCCGTGGCCAACCGCATCGCCGAGCGCGAGCGGCAGGTGATCAATCAGCAGCAGACCCTGGCCTGGCTCAAGGAGAAGGGCCAGGAGGTGCTGGCGATGCAGGGTAGCCAGGGTCGTCAGATAGACACCAGCGGCACCCTGGACGGGGTGGTGAACCGCACCGCCTTCAACCAGAAGATCAAGATCGCTCGCCTGCAGCCACAAGGGCAGGAGTTGCAGGTGTGGATCGACACCGTGCCTTTTGACGATCTGCTGCTCTGGCTCGCGACCCTGTCGGGTCAGCACGGGGTTCAGGTGCAGATCATCGAGGTGGCGCGGGAGAATCTGGCGCCGGGTCTGGTCAAGGTGAGACGTTTACAATTGAGTCGTCCCGAATGAAGCATAGAGTTCTAATTCCAGTCATTTTTTTGGTGACTTATCTCGTCTTTTTACTGGTGCAACTGCCCGCTACCCTGGTGGTCCGTTACCTGCCTCTGCCCGCCAACCTGGTGCGGCTGGAGGGGGTGAGCGGCACCCTCTGGAGCGGCCAGATAGCCAGGCTGCAATAC
Source organism: Aeromonas intestinalis (assembly GCF_054052485.1). Classification (NCBI taxonomy): domain Bacteria; kingdom Pseudomonadati; phylum Pseudomonadota; class Gammaproteobacteria; order Aeromonadales; family Aeromonadaceae; genus Aeromonas; species Aeromonas intestinalis. The sequence continues at coordinate 14,491 of NZ_JBSTYK010000008.1, read as the reverse complement.
GCCAGTGAATCCCTGACCCAGCTGCGCTGGGACCTCAACGGCTGGTCCTTGTTGCGATTCGCCCCCGAGGTTTCGGTGCGCTTCGGGGACAGGGCCGGTTTCAACGGTCAGGGGATCGTCGGCTGGAATGGCGCCGCCTTTGGCCGCGACATCACCCTCAACGCGCCGGCCCCCTGGCTGCTGGAGCGGCTGCCCATGCGGCTGCCCTTCCCGTTGACGGCGGCGGGCCAGTTGCAGCTCAAGGTGGATCAGTTTGCCCAGGGCAACCCCTGGTGCGAACAGCTCTATGGCAATCTCTATTGGTATGGGGCCGAGGCCGACACCCCGGCGGGCAAGCTGGCGCTGGGGGATCCCGAGGCCAAGCTGACCTGCCTGGATTCGCACCTGGTGGCCGAGCTCAAGCAGGGGTCGGAGGCGGTCCAGGTGATGGGCAAGCTGGAGCTGCAGGCCAATCGCCAGTACCTGTTCCAGGGCAGTCTCAAGCCGGGCCCTGAGCTGCCGGATCAGATGAAGCAGGGGCTGCCCTTCCTCGGCCAGCCCGACGGTCAGGGGCGCTTCCCCCTGCGCTACCAAGGCAGGATCTGATTCTTTGCTCGATGCAGAACACCCCGCCACGGCGGGGTGTTCTGTTATGGGGGGGAAGAGGCGTCGGTATCCGGTGTCGGGGTCGTGATCAGGTGATTGAGGAAGTAACCAAACAGCTCCGCTTGTGAGCCGATGCGCAGCTTGCCGTAGAGGTGCTTGCGGTGATTCTTTACCGTGCCGCTGCCTATCCCGAGCGTGGCGGCGATGGCCTCGGCATCCTGGCCCTGCAGCAGCAGTTCGGCCACCTGCCGCTCCCGCCGGGTCAGCAGCTCGGCCCCCAGACTCTGCATCCCCTCATCGATCACCTGCCTGAGGCGGGTCCCGTCCAGCCTGGCGCCATCGTCCTTGGTGGCGTCCTGTGCCAGCAAGGGGGATGCTTGCCGCCAGTGCTGGCGACAGAGGGCGTGCAGCAGGGGGAAGAGCTCGTTCAGCCTGGCCCGTTCCCCGGTACTCAGCGCCCGGCGTTTGGCGAGCCGGCCGAGAAACAGCACCAGGGTGAGATTGGGGCGGATGGGCATGATCAGCCCTACTTCCTCCTGCCAGCCGGTCGCCTCGTAGAAGCGCTGGCGATAGTCGGGATCCAGCGGGCCACGGGTGACCTCGGCCAGGGTCCAGACCCCGGCACCGAGTCCGTTTTCCAGCGCCTGCATGAAGGGATCCTGGCCGAAGTGGCCGGCGAGGTAGCGATCGAACAGCAGTGCCCGCTGATGGCTCAGGTTGTCGTAGAGGTAGACGGGCCGCCTGCCCACCCCGAGCAACAGGGCGCAGTCGAATGCCACCCGCTGCTGGATGAGACGCACCAGGGCGGCCGGAAAGGCCAGGCCATGAAGGGACTCGACAGTCTGGGTCAGGGCGAGGGTATGGGCGGCGCTGTTCATCTGAGGACGGGATCTCTGCTGGGGCTGGGCCCGATAGGCCCCATGCTAGCACGGCAGTGATAAAACTGTCCCCAGAGGGACATATCCGCGGGAAGGCGGCGGAGAGAGGATAGGGGCTTTTCCTCTGCCGCTGGAGCACCCATGACAGACCCCCACCTGCTCGATGATCTGATGGCCCGTGGGCTCATCGCCCAAAATTCTGACCCAGAGGCCCTGGCCGCTCACCTGGCTGCGCCGCGCACCCTCTATTGCGGCTTCGATCCCACCGCCGGCAGCCTGCACATCGGCCACCTGGTGCCGCTCCTGATGCTGCGGCGCTTCCAGCTCGCCGGTCACAGGCCGGTGGCCCTGGTGGGGGGCGCCACCGGCCTCATCGGGGATCCCAGCTTCAAGGCGGCCGAGCGCACCCTCAACAGCGGCGAAACCGTGCAGGGCTGGGTCGCCAGTCTGTCGGCCCAGATCGCCGCCCTGCTGCCGGCCAGTGACGGCTTGGCGGCGCCGCAACTGGTCAACAACGCCGACTGGATGGGGCAGATGTCGGCCCTGGATTTCTTGCGGGACGTGGGCAAACACTTCTCCGTCAACGCCATGCTGGCACGGGAGTCGGTACGCCAGCGCCTCGCCCGCCCGGATCAGGGCATCTCCTTCACCGAGTTTGCCTACGCCCTACTGCAATCCCAGGACTTCGCCGTGCTGCACGAACGGCTCGGTTGCACCCTGCAGATAGGCGGCAACGATCAGTGGGGCAACATCACCAGCGGCATGGATCTCACCCGCCGCCTGCACCGGGCCCAGGTGTTTGGCATGACCCTGCCCCTCATCACCAAGGCCGATGGCACCAAGTTCGGCAAGACGGAAGGGGGTGCCATCTGGCTGGATCCGGCGCTCACTTCCTCTTACGCCTTCTACCAGTTCTGGCTCGGCACCGCGGACGAGGATGTGTACAGCTTCCTGCGCTACTACAGCTTCATGCCGCTCTCAGCCATTGCTGCGCTGGAGGCGGAGGATGCGGAGCGTCAGGGCCGCAAGCGGGCACCCCAGGTGCTGGCGGACGAACTGACCGCCCTGGTGCACGGTGAGGCCGCGCTCGCGCAGGCGCAGGTCATCAGTGAGCAGCTGTTCAGCGGTCGGGTGGCAGAACTGGGCGAGGCGCAACTTGCACAACTCGCCGCCGGTGGTCTGCCGACCTCGACCCGGCAGCCCGAGGACGATCTGGTGGCGCTGCTGGTGACGAGCGGACTCGCCGCTTCCCGGCGGATCGCCCGCGAACTGCTGGCCGCCGGTGCCATCAGCCTCAACGGCCGGCTGGCCGAGGGGGCGGAACTAGCCGAGACCGACTGGCGTTTTGGCCGCTACCTGCTGCTGCGCCGGGGCAAGAAGCAGTACCACCTGGTACTGCAATCCTGATGCTGGATGCCCCATGTCCGGTCTGCTCGCGGATCACGTAGTCGAGGGCGCGTGTGACGAGGGCCGGGTAGGCGCGACGCCCGGTCAAAGCGTCAGGAGGCTGATTGTTCCGGTGATGCCGAAGGCCCGCCGAGTTCACGGATCACGTAGTCGAGGGCGCGTGTGACGAGGGCCGGGTAGGCGCGACACCTGGTCAATGCGTCAGGAGGCTGATTGTTCCGGTGATGCCGAAGGCCCGCCGAGTTCGCGGATCACGTAATCGAGGAAGTGGGTGATGAGCGCCGAGTCCGCCCGCCGCTGGGTATAGAGGGCGTAGAAGTGTGCCCCCTTGGGCCGGTAGGCGGGCAGCACCTCGCACACCGTGCCCGCAGCCAGATCCTCGGCCACCAGATAGCGGGGCAGGCGGGCGATGCCGAATCCCTGGCACATCGCCATCTGGATCGACTTCTTGCTGCTGAAGGCGAGCTCCCCCGTCACCTCGAGGGGAATATCTCGACCCTGGTGGAGCAAGGGCCAGGTGTCGTGGCGGGCATAATCCTGGCTGCGGGTGATGAGGCTATGGCGACGGCGCTGCAAACCGTCGAGTAACTCTTCGTGCAGGGCTATCATCTGGTCGGCCTGCTGGCAGGCCAGCTTGCCCGCATCCGTCAGCTGCACCCGGCGGGTGGTGCGGCTGAGCAGCACGGCTCCCAGATTCTGCTCAAGGTGACGCAGATCCTTGGAGGCCTTGCTCGGGGTGATGCCGAGGTGGTTGGCGGCCGCGGCGAAGGAGCCGAAGCGGGCGATGGCGAGCAGCAGCCGCATCAGGTAGAGGGTATCGAGCTTGTGGTTGTCCATGGGGGCTCTTTATTACGTCCTGTTGGGAATGAGTGTCTTTCTTTCAGGTCTGATTATGTCTTTTGGGGCTGGGATTATAGTGGCGTCAACGAGGCACAGATGCCAGGAGAAAGCACATGCACCAGCCATTGAACGAAACCTTCCACTTTGTGCGGGCCGGGCTGCGGCTCAAGAATCGGGCCGTGCTGGCCCCGCTGACCCACAACATGAGCGCCGACAATGGGGATCCCGGCCGGACGGAGCTCGACTGGCTGGCCCGCTGCGCCGAGGGAGGATTTGGCCTGCTCATCGGCGCCGCCACCCAGGTACAGCCGGGGGGACGCTGCTGGCCCGGCCAACCGGCCCTGATGACGGATGCTCAGCAATCGGCCTTTGCAAAGCTGGCGCAGAGCGCAGGGGAGCACGGCGCCCTGGCGCTGATCCAGCTGCATCACGGCGGGGTTCGTGCCTTGCCCGAGCTGAACGGTACGGCCCCGGTGGGCCCCGGCGCCATTCCCCCGGGGGGGCGTTATCCGCTCGGAGTATCGGCACTGACGGAGCCGCAGATCCTGCAACTGGTCGACGCCTTCGTACTGGCCGCCGAGCGTGCCCATGGCGCCGGTCTGCATGGCATTGAGCTGCACGCCGCCCATAACTTCCTGCTCTGCAACTTCCTCAATCCCTTGCTGAACCGGCGGGAAGATGGCTGGGGAGGGAGTCTGGCCGGGCGGGCACGCATGCTGCTGGCCATAGTGCGAGGCATCCGGGAACGTCTACCGCGAAGCTTCCTCATCGGGGTGCGGCTCTCGCCGGAGAGCTATGCCCACATAGAGGGCATCCAGCTCGCCAACCAGCTGGCGCTGGTCGAGTTGCTGGTGGAGGAGGATGTCGACTACCTGCACTTCTCCATGGGGGACAGCTTCAAGGCGGCGAGCGAGGATCCCGCCGGGGGTTCCCTGCTGGCCGCGGTGCGCGCCGGAGTCGCGGGACGGGTGCCCCTCATGGTGGCGGGCAAGATCCGGGATGCCGAGTCTGCCAGGCAGGCCCTGGCGGGCGGGGCGGATCTGGTGGCCATAGGGTCGGCGGCCATCGGCAATCCGGACTGGCCGAAGAGGGTGAACCGCGATCTTCCCCTGGATCAACCCCCTTTCGAGACAGCCCGGCTGACGATGTCCGGCTTCACCCCCCGGGCCCAGGATTACCTTCGCAGCTTTCCCGGTCTGGTCGCGCAAGCCTCTTGAGGTGAAGGCCGGACGCCCGGTGAGGGGGGGTCAGGCAGTGAGGGGCAGCAGGTCGGCGTAATCCTTGAGAGCCGGGAAGTGCTGGAACCGCAGGGGCGGCATGGCGCTGTCGGGCTGGTGGATGCCGAGCTGATGGGCCACGCCGTAGTCGGCGGAGGCCGTCAGGATCCGCTCGCTGTCGTCGATGAAGAGGGTGCGGGCGGGATCGAAGGGCAGGCGTTCGGCCAGCGCCTGCCAGCAGTGCTGGCTCTCCTTCGACCAGCCGAGCTCGTGGGTGCTGACGATCTCGTCGAGATGCTTATCGAGCCCAAGCCGTTCGATCTTGACCGCCAGGCTGGCGGGATGGGCGTTGGTGAAGAGAACCCGGCGCTTGCCGGCGGCCTTGAGGGCGGCGAGAAACGCGACGGCATTGGGGCGCCACTGGATCTTCCCCAGGATCTCCTGCTTCATCCCCCGGATGTCGAGCCCCAGTGTCTGGCTCCAGTAGTCCACGCAGTACCAGTCGAGGGTCCCCGCCACCGCCTCGTAGTGGGCGTCGATGCGCCGCTTTGCCTCGTCCAATGCGAGATGGTGACGCTCGGCATAGCGCGCCGGTACCAGGGTCTGCCACAGGTGGCTGTCAAACTGCAGGTCGATCAGGGTGCCATCCATGTCGAGCAAAACGGTATCAATATGGTGCCAGGGGAGGGAGGCGGGCATGCATCATCCTTTCGTATCGCGTAGCGAGGGAGGTGGGGTGGAAAGGGCGGGATTATACCGGATTTTTCAGACACCTTTAGCACACTTGCCCCGTGGTGTTCGTTCGGTGAGTCGTTTACTCTTGAAGCACGATTTTTGATGAGCAGCCAGCCCCGATGAGTGACAGTCACAAGTGCAACCCCGTACACCTCAGTGTCGATGCCCTGGCACAGGACAAGGCCAAACCGGCGATCCTCAAGGCCGAGATCGTGGCCGAGAGCCGGTTGTTCAAGGTGGAATCCCTGCACCTCCAGTTTTCCAACGGGGAGGAGCGGGTCTACGAGCGGATGCGTGGCGGCAACCGGGGGGCCGTCATGGTGGTGCCCCTGCTCGATGCGCATACCCTGCTGCTGGTGCGGGAATACGCGGCGGGCACCCACTCCTATGAGCTGGGCTTCCCCAAGGGGCTGATCGATCCCGGCGAGAACGCCTTCGAGGCGGGCAACCGGGAGCTGATGGAAGAAGCGGGCTTCGGGGCCCGGGATCTGGTGTCCCTCAAGCAGGTCTCCCTCGCCCCCGGTTACTTCTCCAGCCGGATGGACATCCTGCTGGCACGGGAGCTCTACCCCGAGCAGCGCGTCGGCGACGAGCCGGAGCCCCTCGAGGTGATCCCCTGGCCCCTCGACCAGATCGATGAATTGTTGGCGCGACCCGACTTTACCGAGTCGCGCAGCATCAGTGCCCTGCTGCTGGCCCGCAAGTGGCTGGCAGAGCAGGGAAACGAGCGCCCCTGAGGCGCAGAGCTTGGAAAGTAGAGGTAGCGAGATGCAGGAGCTGTTGTCCTGGGTGCCTGGGGTCAAGGAGATTGCCCGCGAAGCAGGCAGGATCCTTCACGAAATCTATCACGGCGGTCAATTCGAGCGTCAGCTGAAGGAGGATGCGACCCCGGTCACCAGTGCCGATCTTGCTGCCGATGCCTACCTCAAGGAAGCGCTGTCGGCGCTGACTCCCCATATTCCCGTGCTGACCGAAGAGGCAGCCGACGTTCCCTTCAGCCTGCGGGCCGCCTGGCGGCAATACTGGCTGGTGGACCCTTTGGATGGCACCGGCGAGTTCATCGCCGGCAGCGGTGACTTTGCCACCCTGATCGCCCTGGTGCGGGACAACGTGCCCGTGCTCGGGGTCATCTATGCCCCCGAATCCGACGTGCTCTACTGGGCGGTGCGTGGCCACGGTGCCTTCAAGGAGGCGGGGGGGGAGGTCTATCCCATCAGCGCCATGCACCACGAGCACGATCAGCCGGATGCTCTGGTGGTGGCCATCAGCCGTCGCCAGAAGCTGGAGCGACTGACCCGCCGTCTCAACCCGGCCATCAACTACGAGCTGATCCCGCTCGGCTCCAGTTCGCTCAAGTCCTGTTTGGTGGCGGAGGGGGCCGCCGACTGCTACGTGCGCCTCGGCCCCACCGGCGAGTGGGACACCGCCGCCGCCCAGTGCATCGTCGAGGCGGCCGGGGGGCGCATCCTCAGCCTGGCGCTGCAGCCTCTCAGCTATAACGAGACGGAGTCGCTGGAGAACCCGGACTTCATCGTGATGGGGGATCCGGATCTCGCCTGGGGCAAGATCCTGGTCAGCTGAGGGAGCGGGATCCCGCTGCCGACATCGAAAAGGGCGACCTCAGGGTCGCCCTTTGCGTTAGCGTAATCATCTGCATTCATGCATGTTCAACAGGGATATGCGCTAGCCATTGGCGTGAATGGCAGTGGATCGTCACAACAAGCCATGATTGTCTGGTCTGTCATTTCATGTAATTCTGCAATACACTAACCTGTCAAAGTAAAAAATCAAATTTATCGATAATTTTGGTTTTATATATCGCTAAACTGTTCTTGTTTGGTATTTCTTGAACATCAAGGCCGCTTCCCCCTTCCCGATCACACTGGCTAGGCCGCGCTTTGGTAGTGAGATCTGCCAGTCACCTTTTTTGAGAATTAAATTCTGAAAGAGCACAATCATTGCAGTTTTAAATACTGACAATAAGTGAATTATCGATGAGTTTATCTGCAGAGGTCACCGCGGAGCTGTCCGGTTCCCAAGCTGTCGTCGCCCACACCGGCTGGCGTCGTCACGATACCCACTGGGTCATCAGCCTGTTTGGCACCGCGGTCGGTGCCGGCATCCTGTTCCTGCCCATCAACCTGGGTCTCGGCGGGATCTGGCCCCTGGTCATCGTCGCCGTACTGGCCGGTCCCATGACCTTCCTGGCTCACCGTGGGCTGGCGCGCTTCGTGCTCTCCTCCTCCCGCCCCCAGGCGGATTTCACCGAGGTGGCGGAGGAGCATTTCGGCAAGATGGCCGGTCGGCTCATCTCCATGCTCTATTTCCTCTCCATCTTCCCGATCCTGCTCATCTACGGCGTCGGCCTGACCAACACGGTGGAGAGCTTCATGGTGAATCAGCTCGGCATGCTTGCCCCAAACCGGGTGATGCTCTCCGGCGTGCTGGTGCTCGCCATGATCGCCGTGATGCTGGCCGGCGAGAAGGCCATGCTGCGGGCCTTCGCCTTCATGGTTTATCCGTTGGCGGCCATTCTGGCGGCGCTCTCTTTCTACCTCATTCCCCAGTGGCACTGGCCACAGATGGTGGCATTTGAAGGGGGGAGCTTTCTCAACACCGTCTGGCTGGCGCTGCCGGTGACGGTATTTGCCTTCAGCCACGCCGCCGCCATCTCGGGTTTTGCCAACGTACAGCGCCGGGAATACGGCGAGCAGGCGGAGGCCAAGAGCGGCCTCATCCTGCGCAACACCACCGTCATGCTGGTGGGTTTCGTGCTGTTCTTCGTCTTCTCCTGCGTGCTGAGCCTCTCCCCGGCCCAGCTGGCCGAGGCCAAGGCCCAGAACGTCTCCGTGCTCTCCTATCTTGCCAACATCACCGACAACCCGGTGATCATCACCCTGGGGCCGCTCATCGCCTTCATCGCCATCAGCTCCTCCTTCCTCGGCCATTTCCTCGGGGCCCGCGAGAGCCTCAAGAGCCTGATCGCCAAGCCCACCGGCCTGTCGCTCGGGAGGGCGGACAAGGTCGGCATCGCCCTGATGTTCTTCGCCATCTGGGGGGCGGCGGTCATCAACCCCGGCATCCTCGGCCTGATGGAGACCCTCTCCGGCCCCGTCATCGCCATGATCCTGTTCATCATGCCGGTGGTGGCCATCTACAAGGTGGAGGCGCTGGCGCGTTTTCGTCAGGGCTGGGTCAACGGTTTCATCCTGCTGACCGGATCGCTCGCGGTGTCGGCGGTGCTGTACAGCCTGCTGGTAAAAGCCCACTGAAACAACCGTATGACGTAAAATAATCAAACGCGCCGCGACCCCGGGGTCGCCTCTCTTGTTTCGTCTGGCTGAGTGTTCTGTTCACGGAGGGGGATTTATCCCAGCTTGGCGCCGTTTTCCACCGCCTGCTCCGGGATGGCCATCACCACGGCGCCGTCCGGGCGGTAGAAACCGGTGAGCAGAAATTCCGACTGGAAGGGGCCTATCTGCTTGGTGGGGAAGTTCACCACCGCCACTATCTGGCGGCCCACCAGATCGCCCGGTTGATAGAGGTCGGTGATCTGGGCGCTGCTCTTGCGCACCCCGATCTCGGGGCCGAAATCCGCCCACACCTTGTAGGCGGGTTTGCGCGCCTCGGGGAAGGGCTCGACCCGCACCAGGGTGCCCACCCGGAGCTCCACCATCTCGAAATCCTGCCAGCTTATGGTCTGCATCTTGGCTCCTCGTTTCGCCTGCTCCATCTGCCTGCCAGCATGCCTCATGAGCCCGGCGTTGTCTTCGGCGCAGAGCCGATCCGTTATGGCAACTGGCCGTTTTGCTGGCGCCAGAGGGACGGGGTCAGGCCGGTCTCGGTGAGGAAGCGTTCGGCGAAGGCCCCCTGATCCCGGTAGCCGCAGCGGCAGGCTATCTCGCCGATGGGCAGGGAAGTGTGGGCCAGCAGGTTGCGGGCCAGCGCCATGCGCCGCTGCCGGATGTAGTGGGAGACGCTCATGCCGAGCTGCTGGCGAAAGGCGTGCTTGAACTGGCTCTGACCGAGGCAGGCGAGGGCGGCGAGGCGCGCGTTGGTGAGGGGCTCGGCGAGGTGGGTCTCGATATGGCGCTGGACCCTGACGATGCGCGGGGGGATGGGGACGGCTGTGCTCTGAGGCTCCGCCAGCAGGTTCAGCCAGATCTGATCCATTCCCGCCACGTGGCGATCTTCGGCCACCATCTGGCGCAGGAAGGCAAGATAGTGGCGCTGGGCGGCATCCAGCTCGATAAAGGGGCGCTCGCCCAGGCGGCCCGGCAGCCAGGGGCTCTCCTGCACCAGGAAGGAGAGAGCCGGGTCGGCGGCGTAATCGTGACGCTCACCGGGGGCGATGACGCAGGCAAAGCCGGGGGGGAGGTGTCGACCCCGGCCCTGCACTTCTATCTCGATGGGGCCGTCCAGGGGGATCACCAACTGGGCGAAGTCGTGGCTGTGGCTGCTGATATCAGACTGGTAGCGGCGCAGGCTGAAGGGACTGGCCGATGACAATGACGCGGCCAGGGGCCGCGTCATTGAGGGGGAAGTGCTCTTTGCCATCTGCTCGCAAGCTTATTCGGCGTCGAAGTCTTCGATCTCCTTGCCGAGCGCTTCCATGATGGCGCGCGCCTCGGCTGGGACGCTGTCCGGGTGATCCTTGCGCAGATCCTCGTCACCGGGCAGCGGCTGGCCGGTAAAGGCGTGCAGGAAGGCTTCACAGAGCAGCTCACTGTTGGTCGCATGACGCAGGTTGTTCACCTGGCGACGGGTGCGCTCATCGGTCAGCACCTTCAGCACCTTGAGCGGGATCGAGACGGTAATCTTCTTGACCTGTTCGCTCTTCTTGCCGTGTTCCGCGTAGGGGCTGACGTAGTCGCCGTTCCACTCTGTTCCCATGATCCACCTGTTCTCATTTGGCCGTGAGCGCGGATTTTAACCCTTAAGGAAATCAATGGCAATCCAACAGCAAAGCCATTTAGACGTCCAGAAGTGTTGACGGCTTTTTTAAGCTGGCGTACTGTGGTTCATCATGGGCCTGTGCTATGGCCGACCGAGAGGGATGACGTGGGCGACTGACCGCCAGCACGGTCCCCAGACAGATCAAATGGAGAGTGACATGACCCACAAGGCCACCCTGGCGGTACGTACCGGCATTGAGACAGATACCCAGCACGGCGCCGTGGTGCCGCCCATCTATCTCTCCAGCAACTACACCTTCGCCGATTTCGGTGAACCGCGCACCTACGATTACGCCCGCTCAGGCAACCCGACCCGCACCAACCTGGCGGATGCGCTGGCGGCCCTGGAAGGGGGCGCAGGCGCCGTGGTGACCGGTACCGGCATGGGCGCCGTTCACCTGGTGACCACGGCCCTGCTCAAGGCCGGCGACCTGCTGATCGCCCCCCATGACTGCTACGGCGGCACCTGGCGCCTGTTCGAATACCTGGCGGCCAAGGGGTACTACAAGGTGCTGTTCGTGGATCAGGGGGATGCCGTCGCCCTGGCCGAGGCGCTGGCCCAGAAACCGGCGCTGGTGTGGGTGGAGACCCCCTCCAACCCGCTGTTACGGGTGGTGGATGTGGCCGCCATCGCCACCGCGTCTCACGAGGTGGGGGCCAAGGTGGTGGTGGACAACACCTTCCTCTCGCCGCTGCTGCAGCAACCCCTGGCCCTCGGCGCCGACCTGGTGGTGCACTCGACCACCAAATACATCAACGGCCACTCCGACGTGGTGGGTGGGGTGGCGATCGCCAAGGAGGCCGCCCTTGCCGAGTCGCTGGTGTGGTGGGCCAACTGCCTGGGGCTGACCTCGGGGGCCTTTGATTCCTATCTCACCCTGCGGGGCCTGCGCACCCTGGCGCCGCGCCTGCGCGCCCATCAGGAGAACACGGACCGGATCCTTGCCTTCCTGCAGCAGCAGCCCCTGGTGAAGACCATCTATCACCCCAGCCTGCCGAGTCACCCCGGTCACGAGATTGCGCGCCGTCAACAGTCCGGCTTCGGCGCCATGCTAAGTTTTGAACTCGATTGCAGCGAAGCAGGCCTGCGCGCCTTCCTGGATGCGCTGACCTTCTTCTCGGTGGCGGAATCCCTCGGCGGGGTAGAGAGCCTGGTGGCTCACCCCGCCAGCATGACCCACAGGGCCATGACCCCAGCGGCGCAGCAGGCGGCGGGCATCAGCGCCCAGCTGCTGCGCCTGTCGGTCGGCATAGAACACGGTGAAGACCTGGTGGCCGATCTGGCCCGGGCATTTGAACAAGCAGCATTGGCAGAGCAGGTGAAGTAAATGGAACAGCAGCAAGGAGAGGTAGCGGTGGCAGCAGAAGCAGCGTTGAAGCGGCGTCATGTGCACAAGTTCGGTGGCAGCAGCCTGGCGGATCCGGTCTGTTATCGCCGGGTGGCCAGCATCGTCGAGCAGCAGACGGGCGGTCATGAACTGGTGGTGGTCTCCGCCGCCGGCAAGACCACCAACCGGCTGATCCAGCTGGTGGAGCTGGCCGAAGCGGGAGATGAAGCCGCCGGGGAAGCCATCACCGCTCTGCACGCCTATCAGCAGAGCCTGATCGACGGTCTGCTGGAGGGCGAGCTGCAACTCTCCCTGAGCAAGCAGCTTGCCGCTGATCTGCAACTGATCGCCAAGACCCTGGAAGGGCAGTTCGATCGCTTCGAGCGCAACGGCCTGCTCGCCTTCGGCGAGGTGTGGTCCGCGCGTCTGCTGGCCGCCCTGCTCAGCAGCCGTGGCGAACCGGCCATCTGGCTCGATGCCCGCAGCTTCCTGCGGGCCGAGGACGGCGCCCTGGTCAAGGTGGATACGGCGCTCTCCAGCGAACTGCTCAAGGCTCGTCTGGCGGAGCACGCCGGTCGCATCGTGGTGACCGGTTTCATTGCCGCCGACCTGGAGGGGCGTTCCCTGCTGCTCGGCCGCAACGGTTCCGACTACAGTGCCAGCCTCTTGGCGGCGCTGGCTGATGGCGAGTCCACCACCATCTGGAGCGACGTGGCCGGGGTCTACAGCGCGGATCCGCGCCGGGTGAAGGAGGCGCGTCTGCTGGAGCGTCTGAGCCTGGCCGAGGCCAACGAGCTGGCCCGTCTCGGCTCCTCCGTGCTGCATTCGCGCACCCTGCAGCCGGTGGCGGACAGCCGCCAGCGCCTCACCCTGCGCTGCAGCTACAACCCGGACGAGGGTTGCACCCACATATTGCGCCGTGCGCCGCGCTCCGGCGGGGCCCGCATCGTCTCCTCGGTGGATCAGATTGCGCTGATCGAACTGAAGGTGCTGCCCCAGACTGGCTATGACCAGACGGTGGCGGCCATCGAAGCCCACCTGGCCCGTCATCGCCTGCACCCTCTCACCCTGCAACGCCAGCCGGATCGGCGGGTGCTGCGCCTCGCCTACACCCTGGAGGTGGCCGAGGGGGCCTTCGAGGTGCTGCGGGACTTCCAGCTGCAGGGCAACTTCACCGGCCTCATCCAGAAGGAGGGCTACAGCCTGGTGGCCCTGGTGGGAGCCGGGGTGACCGACAACGCCGAACAGTGTCACCGCTTCTATCAGCTGCTGGCGGATCAGCCCCTGGAGTTCGTGCAGGTGGCCAGAGATGGGCTGAGTCTGGTGGCCGTGCTGCGCCAGGTGGTGCTGGAGCCTCTGCTCATCGCCCTGCACAGCGCCTTGTTCAGCCGCCCGACCCGGGTCGGTCTGGTGGTGTTCGGCAAGGGCAACATCGGCGGCCACTGGCTTAGCCTCTATGCCCGCGAGAAGGCGCGTCTCGAGCATGAGCTCAACCTGGCGATCACCCTCTATGGGGTCTTCGACTCCAAGGGGGGCCTGCTGGACGAGGAGGGGCTGGATCCCCTCAAGGTGCGGGACAAGTTTGATCCCAGGCCCCTCATCTGGCCCGAGCTGCTGGGCCAGCTGGAGCAGCACGGCTTCGATGCCCTGATCGCGCTGGACATGACGGCGAGCGAGACGGTGAGCCGCTACTACCCGGATTTTGCCCAGCTCGGCATCCACATCATCGCCGCCAACAAGTTTGCCGGTTCGGCGGAGAGCGAGTTCTACCAGCGCATCAAGCAGAGCTGCCGGGATCATCAGGTGCAGTGGCGTTACAACGCCACCGTCGGGGCGGGCCTGCCCATCCAGTCCAGCATCCAGATGCTGCGCCAGAGCGGCGATCGCATCCAGGGGGTCTCCGGCATCTTCTCCGGCACCCTCTCCTGGCTGTTCCAGCAGTACGACGGCAGCCGCCCCTTCTCCGAGCTGGTGGACGAGGCCTGGCAGCACGGCCTGACCGAGCCGGATCCCCGCGAGGATCTCTCCGGCCAGGATGTGCGCAGAAAGCTCTTGATCCTGGCCCGTGAGGCGGGTTTTGAACTCGACTCCGCCGACATCGAGCTGGAGAACCTGGTGCCCGTGCCCCTGCGCAAGGTGACCACGGATCAGTTCATGGACCGCCTTCAGGAGCTGGATGCCCCTATCCAGACGGCGTTTGAGGGGGCGCGCCGGGTCGGCAAGGTGCTGCGTTACGTGGCCCGCTTCGAGCACGATGGCAAGGCGCGGGTCGGGCTGGAGGCGCTGGAGCCCCATCACCCGTTTGCGAACCTGCTGCCCTGTGACAACGTGTTCGCCATCGAGAGCGACAGTTACCGCACCAATCCCCTGGTCATTCAGGGGCCGGGGGCGGGGCGCGAGGTGACGGCGGCGGCCATCCAGTACGATCTGTGGCAGATCTGCGCCAGCTTGTGACGGCCAGCAGCAATGAAGAAGAGGCGCCCCAGGGGGGCGCGTGTGGGTTGATGTAGCCAGCGGGGGCGGTTTTACAGAACAGCCAGCCCCAC